>JAIRUL010000287.1 GCA_031254445.1 Chitinispirillales bacterium | reverse complement strand
ATCAATAGCGGCCTCTTCGGCATCAACGCCGCGCTGTGGGACGGCGACCTGCTCTTGCCGGCCACGGAGAAGTTCGTGAAAGATGTAAACCACCACGTCCTGCGCTATCCGGGCGGGCTGCGCGCCGACGAAGACCACTGGGAAGAGGTGCTGAAGAAGAAGGACTGGATGGTCGACATCGACGAGTTCTTGGAGTTCTGCAAGAAGACGAACACGACGCCGATGATAACGGTCAACTTCGGCACCGGTACGCCGGAGGAGGCCGCGAAGTGGGTGACCCACGTAAACAAGACGAAAAAGGCGAACGTGAAGTACTGGGAGATCGGAAACGAGCTCTACGGCAGCTGGCACGCCAACCACTGCACGCCGGAGGAGTACGCCAAACGCGCGAAAGAGTTTGTGAAGCAGATGAAGGCGGCCGATCCGAGCATTCTCGTCACCCCGGTATGGACGCTTGAGGACGACTGGAACAAGATCACGTTCCAAGAGCTCAAGGACATTGTGGACGGCGTGAATGTCCACCACTATCCGCAGAATGCCGGCCAGGAAAACGACGCCGGCCTCTTGGCCGCGCCGCAGACCTTGAACGACATCCTCCCCAACGTGAGGAAGCAGATTGAGCAGTACGGCACGCCCGGCAAGAAGTACGAGATATGGCTCACCGAGTGGAACTCCGTAGACTTCGAGCCCGGCCCCCAAACGCTTGGCATCGTAAACGCGCTCTTTGCGGCCGACTATCTCGGCATGCTCACGCGCCACAACGTCGAGCAGGCGTCGTACTGGGATATTCACAACAGCATCACCCCCCAGGGCGGCGATTACGGCTACCTATCGCGCACCGGCGCGCCGGACGGCGATAACGTCCCACGCCCGTCGTACTTCGCTTTCAAGATGGCGAGCCACAGCCTCGGCCGCGGCTCCCTCTTAGAGTCGAGCACCGGAAACGACCGCGTTTCGAGCTACTATACGTTGGACGGCAAGAAAAAGTCGCTGATGATAGTAAACAAGCACCCGAAAACGGTCGTAGACCTGACGATCAACGTACCCGGTTTCCAAGGCAAAGCCAAAAAGCAGCTCCTGACCCCCGAAAACGCGAAAAAGGGGCCAAGCGAAGAGTCGCTGGAGGTGAAACCCGGCATGAAGATGTCAATTCCGGCGCATTCGCTTGTGACGGTTACGCTTGAATAGGGCAGGGGTGACGGTTTTCGATTTGTAGATGCGGCGGTTTTATGGCGTATTGCTGTATTGATGCGCCGATTGTAAGGGCGGACCGGTGTGTCCGCCCTTTTTTTTGATTATAATCTTTTGACTTTTCCTATGCAATAAATTATTTTTTATTATATATTTATATTGGGAGAGGTTTCTCTACCCCAATCCAAGCACTTAGCAATCGCTGAGCACCGGCCATGATAGACTTCAGACATCTGCGCGATACGTACACTCTCTACCTCCGCAATATCCTTGCGAAGGACGAGATGTCCGCGACCGACTATGACCGTTTTATGGCGCTAGCTTACGCGGTGCGCAGCGAGTTTGTCAGCCACTGGATAAGCACGCAGCGCGAGCACATCGGCAGCCGCAGGGTCTATGTCCTCTCTATGGAGTACACGCTCGGGAAGAGCCTCTACAACAACATGGTCAACCTCGGGATCGAGGAGGCGTTCACGGAGGCGGTCAACTCCCTTGGGATATCTTTCAGGGGGCTTTTTGAGAAGGACGACGACTTCGACCTCGGCAACAGCGGCAAGGCCCGCTCGGCGGCCTGCATCTTGGAGTCTATCGCCACGCTTGGGCTGCCCTCTATGGGCTACGGGATGCGCTACGACTTCGGGCAGTTCCGCCAAGAGATAAAGAACGGGTCGCAGGTGGAGTTCCCCAACGACTGGCTGCACAAGGGGCACCCGTGGGAGATTGTGCGCCCCGAGTACGCCTGCGTAGTGAAGTTCTCCGGCGACATAGCGCGCGTAGACAATGGCAAGCCGCTTGGCCCCTACGAGTGGAAGAACGCCGAGGAGGTCTACGCCGTCCCCTACGACGTCCCGATTGTGGGCTACCGCAACGATGCGGTCAACACGCTGCGCCTTTGGTCGGCGCGGGCGAGCGAGGAGTTTCTGCCCGACTACCAGAACCACAACGACTACGTCCGCGCTTGCGAGGAGAAGTCGCAGTCGGGGCGCATCACCAAGGTGCTCTTTCCCGACGAAGACGTGCGGCGGGCTCACGACTTGCGAATCCGCCAGCAGTATTTTTTTGTGAGCGCCGTCATTCAGGACATTATCCGCCGCCACAAGCACAACTGCGGGAGCATAGAGGGCCTCGACGCCAAGGTGGCGATACACCTAAACGGCAGCCGCTGCGCGCTCGCCATCCCCGAGATGATGCGCCTGCTCGTAGACCACGAGGGCATCGAGTGGAAGAGGGCGTGGGGCATGACGCAGAGCATCTTCTCCTACTCGAGCAGCGCGGTTCACCGCGAACACATCGAGACGTGGCCGGTCTACAAGATAGGGCAGCTTCTGCCGAGGGTGATGCAGGTAATTTTCGACATAAACGCCGAGCACCTAGACTATCTCCGCTCGCACTCGGGGCACGACGTAGATCTTATGCGCAACATCTCCCTTATCGAGGAGGGAGAGGTCAAGCGCATACGCTTCGCGGATATGGCGGTGCTCGGGTCGAGCTCGGTCAGCGGCATCTCCGCGCAGCACACGGAGATTATCACGAAGCACGTTTTCCCGATTTACTATAGGCAGTACCCGGAAAAGTTCAACTGCAAGACGAGCGGCGTGTCTCACCGCCGCTGGCTGCACTGCGCGAATAGGCCGCTCTCCGCCCTCATCACGCGCGCGATCGGCGACGGGTGGGTGCGGAGGTCGGAGGAGCTATCTAAGCTTGAGCACTACGCGAAAAGCGCGGAGACGCTGAAAGCGTTCGCAAACGTGAAGAGCAGGGCGAAGTCGGAGCTCTGCGCGTCGCTTAGGGAGATGTTTGGGGTGGCTTTCGACGCCACGATGCTCTTCGACGTCCATAGCCGGCCAATCCACATGTCTAAGCGCCAAACGCTGCACATACTGTACATCCTGCACAATTACCTCAAGATAAAGAGCGGCGAGAAGAGCATGTGCCGCCGCGCGCACATTTTTGCGGGCAAGGCCTCGCCGTCGGATTTCCTTGCCAAGCAAATCATCCACCTTGTCAACATCGTTTCCGACATCGTAAACGGCGACCCCGAGGCGCGCGAGTATATGCGCGTGGCGTTCATCCCCAACTTCGGCGTGGGCTGGGCCGAGAGGCTCGTTACCGCCGCCGACCTATCGGAGCAGATATCGACCGCCCCTTTCGAGCCGTGCGGCACGTTCAACATGAAGTTCGCGTTCAATGGCGTCCTAACGGTGGCGAGCCGCGGCGGGTCGAACATCGAGCTCATAAAGCGCATCGGCGAAGAGAATATCTTCGCTTTCGGGAAGACCGCGGAGGAACTTTTGTCCATGAACGGCGGCTATAACCCCGCGAAAATACTCGCGGAGAGCGAAAGCCTGAGAGCGATATTCGCGTTGTTAGATTCCCACTTGTCAAAGATTCCCGACGGCCACACCGTCTACCCGCTGCTCTCTTCTTTAAGAGATGCCGACAGAAATTTTGTTTTATTGGATTTCGCAGATTATATTAATAAGCAGGAGGCCGTAGACGCCCTCTTCAAGAACAAAGGGGCGTGGGACAGCAAATGCCTGCTCAACATATCGAGGATGGGGTGGTTCTCGACGGATAGGCTTGTTAGGGACTTCGCGGCCAGCGTTTGGAAGATAATATAGCGGATAGGCGTTAAGCGTTAAGAAATCAGCGTTTTTGTTAATAAACAGCTACTTTTTAGCCGAATGCCGGGTGGCGCGTTCTGCGCGCCAAACCAAATTTTTGGGTGATTAAATGAAAAATGGCCAGTCCGACAATAGCGCCGCCGTCAAAAAAGAGCCCAAAGAGCTCGCGGGCGAGTCCGTTGTCTCGGGGTGGGGGCACGGCAAGGCCTACTTCATCGGGCGCACCATACAGCAGCAGGACGCGACCATCGAGGCCGCAATCTCGCGCGAGGAGGTGGGCAGCGAGATCATCCGCTTCAACGAGATACGCGACAATGCGAGGAAAGACTACCAAAAGCTCATACAGGACTTAGACCGCGAAAGCACCGTAGACGCCTCCATCCTCAACATATACGAAAACATCTTAGACGACCCTGCGTTCATAGGCCAAGTGGTGGAGACCATCTCCGTCAAGCTCTTCAACCTCGAGACGTCCATCAGAACCGTCTCCAACGACTTCATAAAGCGCTTCGAGTCCTCCGGCACCTCCTACTTCAAGGAGCGCTCGAGCGACATGGTCGAGGTTTGCGAGAAGCTCGTCTCCTACCTGTCGAGCGAGAGCGGCCGCGCCAAGACTTTCGCCGAACCTGTGGTCTTAGTCGTTTTGCGCACATTCACGCCTACCGACATACTCTCCTACGACCGCTCGAAGATCCGCGCCGTCATAACGATGAGCGGCGGTAAAACCTCGCATGCGGCGATTTTGGCGCGCTCCTACAACATCCCGGTCATCTCCGGCGTACGCAACATCTCCGACCACATCAAGCCTGGCGACGAAGTATTAGTAGACTCCGACAAGGGCAATGTCTTCGTCCACCCCGAGGCTTACGTCGTAGAGCGCTACCTGAAGCAGACGCACGGCGAGACGATCTACAAGGAGCTCAAGGCGAAGTGGAGCCGCCCCGTCTACACGCGCGACGGCGTGCGGATAGAGGTTTTGGCCAACCTCTCGCTCACCGAAGACGCCAACGAGGCCGTCGAAAACGGCGCGGACGGCATCGGCCTAGTCCGCACCGAGTACCTGCTCTCCAACCGCAAAGAGATGCCGACCGAGGAGGCGCACTTAGCCTACTACGAGGCCATACTGAGCAAGGGCGCCGGCAAGCACTGCACGATAAGGCTCATGGACATAGGCGGCGACAAGATACCGCAGTTTTTCGACATGCCCCAGGAGTTCAACCCATTTATGGGCTGGAGGGCGATAAGGATATTCTTAGAACGCAAAGATATTTTCGAGACGCAGGTCGCCGCCATCCTAAAGGCCGGCAAGGGTTACGACTACTCGATAATGGTTCCGATGGTCACCACCCTGCAAGAGTGGATCGAGGCGAAGGCGTTCATACGCGAGATAGCGTCGAAGCTCGAGATGCCGATGCCGAAGTGCGGCGTGCTCTTCGAGGTTCCGCTCGCCATACTAGAGATGGGCACGTTCATGAAAGAGATAGACTTCGCGTCCATCGGCACAAACGACCTCATACAGTACCTGAGCGCCGCCGACCGCAACAACTCCAAGGTCAACTACCTCTACAACCCCGTAGAGCCCGCGTTCTTGCGTATCATAAGAAACTCCATCAAGGTCGCGAACGACAACGGCAAGCCGCTGTCGATATGCGGCGAGATGGCGGGCCATCCGCTGCACACCGTGCTCTTAGTGGGCCTCGGCCTGCGCAGGTTCAGCGTCATGCCGAGGAGCATCCCGCTAATAAAAGAAATAATATCCAACATAAGCTTCGCCGAAGCCGCGGAGAGCATCTCGCACATAGACGTAATAGAGTCGATGGATGACATGTTAGCGTGGCTGAAGAATTTGAACGCGAGGCTTCTAGGGGATTTGATGAAGAGGATTCCTTATATAGAGACCGGGATCTAATAGGCTTTTAATCTTTTAGCCTTTTGAGGGCGGGGCAGGGCCCCGTCCCTAAAAGATTTTAAAGGTTTTGATTTAACGTCAACGTCAATGTCAACGTCTTTTGTGTTTCTGCGCCGCCATAAGCGCCTCGCGCCGCTTTGCCGAGGCTATCCTTGCGTTTGATATTAGGCCGAGTTCTTTGCGCAGTTTTGAAATGAACGGTTGTGTGGATCTTGTCCTTATGGCTATGTGGCTGTCGTTCATGCCTCTGGAGTGAAAGTACTTGATCTTCTCCATGAGCAGCAGCGTTTTTTTGGAGTGCCCCTTGCGGCCGCTGCGCCTGTCTATGTTTTGGGCCATGGCCGCCTCGACTTTCTTTTTGTCGTAGAGGCGGAACTGCTGCTTGCTGCTCGATATAACTATTTCTGGTTCTAAGAAGCCTTTCTTTGTTGCGTTGTATATCCAGTCGGCGTTGCACTTGAGTACCTTGGAAAGTTCGACGGCGGTCATCCAGCTGCACTTCTCGGGCTCCGTCCACTTTACGCTTTTGCGCAGATAGGGGTTGCTGAAGCGCTCTACGAGCTTTCGGTCGAAGATGTAGATCTTGCGCCACGAGTTCGCGTTGAAAAGGTAACGCGGGGGCAGAACTTTGTTTATGACCATCTGCCTTACGTATTCACGAGAAACGCCTAGTATCTTGGCGGCTTCGCAGCTCCGCACAAGCGCACCCTTGCCTTTTAGTCCCACAAGACCCTCCACTGAACAATGCTCAACTTGTTTATCTCGGGCGCGTTTTATGCGCCCAACGCAACAACGCCCAACGAATGAACAATGCCCAATGTTCAATGTTTTTAAGCAATATCACCAAGCTACTATAAATATAATATGCTTGTATGGGGGGCGTCAAGAGAAAAATTCGCTTAATGCAGATTTTACTGTTTCCGTCGATTTGCCTACAGCGCATTTCATAGGCAACTGCAAGCGGTTTGGAGCCTGTCTGAGCGGATGTGTGGGAAATTGCGCTCTTTGCGTGGCGGCATATATTATATTATCAATGTTCAATGTTCAACGCTCAACGCTCAATGAAAGCCAAAAGGCTTTTATTGTTTAATCTTGGCGTTGATTTTGGCTTTGCCGTTGACGTTTATTGAGAATCGAGCATTGAATATTGTCTTTAAACAAGGGTTCAAAAATGACCGAAGACATCGTCAAACAGCTCCTCGCCTCTATTGGCGAAGATCCCGCGCGCGAGGGGTTGCGCGATACGCCGGCGCGGGTGGCGCGCGCTTGGGAGCACCTATTGCAGGGGTACTCGCAGGATCCGGCGGGCATTCTCAAGGGCGCAATATTTACCGAAGAGTCCGACGAGATGGTTATCGTCAAGGACATCGAGGTGTACAGCGTGTGCGAGCACCATCTGCTGCCGTTCTTCGGGAAGTGCCACATCGGCTACATACCCAAGGGGCGCGTTTACGGCGTGAGCAAGCTCGCGCGCGTCGTCGACAGTTTCTCCCGCCGCCTACAGCTGCAGGAGCGGCTTACAAGGCAGATTGCCGAAACAATAATGGAACCGATAGGCGCCGAGGGCGTCGGGGTAGTTATAGAGGCGCGCCACCTGTGCATGATGATGCGCGGCGTGTCAAAGCAAAACTCGGTAATGGTAACCTCGTCGATGCTCGGCAGCTTTAGGGGCGAGCCGGAGACAAGGATGGAATTTTTGAGGCTTATAGGGAGGTAACCATGAAGTCCCGCGTGAAACTCAGAAAATACCCGTCGTACAAAGCAGGGCTATTGCTAGCGCTTTTGTTCGTCATCTCGTGGGTAATGATAGACGGGATGCGGAAGTCCGGGCTCCCCTCCGGGCTCGCAAGCCTTCTCCACTCCGACTTCGAGAACTTTAAGAATCTCGAGCAGTTCGATTCGGCCAAGTCTCTTGAGGTGCAAAAGGCGATCGCCGGATTAAGGGTCTACGCCGAGGGCGACCCCGAAAGCTCCCCGGTCGCGAAGCGGGAGAGCATGGAGCTCATCGACAACGGGATGCTGTGGATGGTGAGCGCGTGGGACATCAATACCCCCTCGGGCGAGCGGCACACAATGACGCATGTCATGTACGGGTATGTTAGGCCCTACTCCTACAGCCCCGATAACAGATCCTACTACTGCGAGGTGCGCATCATCAGGCAGATATTCGCCAACGGCTTGGACACTTGCTACGGGGCGAGCCAGGTGGACGAGATTTGGCAGATAGGGATAGGGGAGGGCGGCGGCGCTAATAATGTTAGCGGTATCAATAATAATAGCGGCGTTGACGGCGCCGGTAATAATGCCGTATTGACTGTCAACCGGCGCGAGTACCGGCCGTATGTCGGCGACATCAAGAAATTCTTTCCCGGCAACGCCGCTATCCTAAGCGCCATAGATAAGATTACTCTAGGGGCATGCCCCGCGTCGGCGACATTGCCTTGGTTCTCCAAAAAGACGCTCGCGCGCTCCATGGACGCCGTGCCGTTCTTCGCGCGGGCCGGGGCTATCGAGTCGCTGATACGCTCATACTATAAACCCATAGTATTAGACGAGCTCGCCCGCCGCTACGACCCGCGAGCCGTCCCCGACGCTATGGACATCCGCATGACCGTCTCGCCCGAGGGCGCGGTCACCGGCTTCAAGCTCCGCCGCTCCAAGATTCAAACCAAACGCTTCGACGACCTCGCGGCGCTAGACATGAAAAGCTGGCTGTTTCCGGCGGTAGCGGACTCGGACGAGGGGCAGACCATAGAGGTTATGGTGAGGGTGAAGTGAGGCAGCGTTCAGCGCATAGCGCACAGCGCGCAGAGAAAGCCAACTGCAGGAGCGCGAATTGGTTTTGACGTTCGCTGCGCGCTGAACGTTAGCGCGCTGTTTTTAACGGTTGTCAGGCGGCATCATGAAAAATACACTTCCATTACTCCTAACAATGGGCGATCCCGCCGGGGTTGGGCCGCAGATTGCCGTTGAGTCGTTGCTTCGCGGCGGGTTAGATTGCAATGTCGTTGTAGTTGGGGATGTCGGCGTGATGCGGCGGGCGGCGGCGTTTTGCTCTTTGCCTGCGGCGTTTAACGTTTTGGAGGGGGAGGATGGGGATTTTTCGGGGGTTGGCGACGGAGTTATCAATATCATAAACGTCAACGCGATCGACGCCTCCGATTTTGCCCCCGGCAAGCCGCAGGCAAACTGCGGGCGGGCGGCCTATCAATACATTATTAAGGCGATTGAAATAGCGATGGCCGGGCGCGCGGCGGGAGTTGTGACGAACCCCATATCCAAAGAATCGCTCAAGATGGCGGGTATCGATTACCCCGGCCACACAGAGATATTTGCCGACAAGACGGGCGTAGGCGAGGGCGGCTACTCAATGGTCTTCCTGCTCGACGGCGTGGCGGTCGCCCACGTCACGACGCATGTGTCCTTGCGCAACGCTATTAATATGATAACAAAGGAGCGCGTCCTCGCCCAAATCCGCCTGCTCCACCGCTCGCTCAAAAGCCTCGGCCTCGACCCCCCCCGCATGGCCGTCTCCGGCCTAAACCCCCACGCCGGGGAGAACGGGCTGTTCGGCGACGAGGAGATTAAAGAGATCATCCCCGCAATCAATGCGGCAAAAGCCGAGGGCATCGACGCCGCAGGCCCCCTCCCCCCCGACACCGTCTTCAACCGCGCCTTTAAGGGCGAGTTCAACGGGGTAATATCCATGCTCCACGACCACGGCTTCGTAGCCCTAAAGTCTAGGGATTTTGACCGCGGAGTGAACATCACGGTCGGTCTGCCGATAATCAGAACCTCGGTGGGCCACGGGACGGCATTTGATATAGCATGGAAAAGCAAGGCGTCGTGCGGGAGCTTGGAGTCGGCGGTTAGAGTAGCGTTGGCTTTAACGTCAAAAGATTAAAATCTTTAAAATCAAAATCCCAAAATATTGATTTTTAAGATGTGGATGGGGTGCAGCACGCTTACCGCAACACCCCTGGGTAGGAGATTTTCAAGGTTATTAAGGAGCGACAGGTGCCATGAAATGGCCGGCAATACCTATTTTACTAATAGCGTGCCTCGCTACCATTCTGACGATACCGGGCATCGTCGGCACCTATCATTTGCATAGTTTAGTATTGATACCGTTTGTCGAGAAAACATGGCCCTGCGGAGAAAAAGGTAAGTTACGTACAGTAAAGGCTACGCTGAAAAACGGGACGCTTAGGGTCTTCGGGAAAGGGGCGATGAAAGATTATTTTGAATATGGTGACTGGGCTCCGTGGCGCGGCCGTTTCGGTGAATTTGGCAGCTTTTCCGACCCTGCCTCATTGTCAATTACCGATGTAGTCGTTGAAAATGGTGTGACCCATATCGGGTCGCTGGCATTTGCCCGCTTGCCTAGATTAAAGCCCGTCACGATTTCAGCGAGCGTGTCATCTATTGGGGGGAGAAGTGTGTTTGATTACTGCGATGGCATCTAATGGAACGGATATAACATGAAGAAAATTATTTTAACATTTGGGATTTGGGCTATCACTCGGACGGTGCCAAAGAAATAATAAAAGAAGCTAAGAAAGATGCAGAAAATAAAGCAAAAAGGACTAAAAAAGCAGAAGAGGAGATAGAAAAGATGAATGGAAATATAACGCAAATGCGACACCTACGAATGGTATTGTTAGTGTTAGCCATTTTGGGAATAATGCAGGCTTATGCCGGGAGACCGATGCCAACTCTAATTAATGAAGGAATTGTGTTTGTGCAGACTGAAGGGGAAAAACTTATTGTGAAAATACAAACTCGCTCCAATCCAAATCGGTATACCTCTCATATCGTTATAGATATAGAGGGCGGTGCATACATAACAACATATGTGTCTAAGCAATATATCCATGATGGAATGTTTGTGCTTGAAATTGACATACCGCGAATTGCGTACCATCTTCTGCGTTTTTATCGGATTTCGATTACGCTAAAACCTCGATGGTCATCGCGATATGAAAAATATTGCTATAACTCATATAAGCCTATTTGCTTAAAAAATCCATATTTCTCCCATCATTCTATCGTGTATGTAGAATCGGAAGCTGTTATTATAAAAATACAACCCCGATTTAAATTGGAGTGGTATGACAAAAATATCGTTGGCGTTAAATTCATCGATCGTTTTTCAGGGCAGGACGCATATCTCAGGCGCACAGATGTATCTAAACAATATATTCTCGATGGTATGTTCGTGGTTGAGGTTGATAAGTCGATGCTTGCTCTTAAGCTCGCGGGCTTTACCGATATTGAGGTTACGTTAGATAATGGAGAGATGGATAGATATACCTATACATCGGAAGAGCTAATTCCTCTGATAGAAGAATCAACAGATTGAAAAATGCCATGAGACGATCGACAAAAGTTATCTTACTAGTGGCGCACGGGCGAGCTAATGCTTATAAAAGTATGACGACAAGGCCCTTACCATGAACTTGGAATGAAGCTTACGGATCTAGACATGGATTTTGACCGCGGGACGGCATTTGATATAGCGTGGAAAGGCAGGGCGTCGGTAGAAAGTTTGAGGTCGGCAATTAGAGCAGCTTTGGCTTTAAGCCTTTGGCCCTAAAAAGCTTTTAAATCTTTTAAATCTTTTAAATCTTTTAAAATCAAAATCTTTT
>JAIRUL010000281.1 GCA_031254445.1 Chitinispirillales bacterium | reverse complement strand
GCCCCTGCGTCCAGCATCACGTCCACCTCGTGCTGCACCGCCGCCTTTATCTCTTCGGGGTCGCCCGCCGATTCGCCGGAGATGTTGATAGACGTGTTCGCCAGCGGTTCGCCTAGAAGCGCCACCAATTCTAAAGCCACGGTTGAATCGGGCATGCGTATGCCCACGGTTTTCCTTTTTGGGACAACCTTTTTGGGGACGAGATTCGTGGCGTTGAGGATGAACGTATACGGTCCCGGCAGGTACCGCTTCATGAGCCTATAGTGCGCGTTTGATAGGCGCACGTATCGGCTGATTTGCGAGAAATCGCTGCAAATGAACGAAAATGGCCTATTTTTGTCCTTGTCGAGCAGCCGCGCGATTTTGTCTATCCCGTTCGGGTTTGTCACGCACGCCCCCAGCCCGTACACGGAGTCCGTCGGGTAGACCGCAATCCCGCCGCCCACAGACAACACCCGCGCCGCCGCTTCAAGGCTGCGCTTCTGCGGGTTGTCGGGGTGTACGCAGTAAGTGGTCATCATGGCAAGGCCCCTTTGGTCAGCGCACAGCGCGCAGCGGACGTCAAAAGATGGGTCAAAGCGCGTCTTTCGCTGTACGCTGTGCGCTGAACGCTGCGCGCTGAATTTTCCGTTTGGTATTGACTTTCCCCTGACACAAAAATAATATTTTATACTTGGCGTTGTTAGGAAAATCGCAAAAAAATTAACTATACCCTGAAGAGGGGGGGCAAAATGGCGCTTGATGTTGTGGTGAAATCCGAGGACACGGACCCAGTTGTGGAGCTAATCGGCAAGATTGTGGACGTAGACGTGAAGAAGTTTCAGCATAAGCTAGACCACCTCTACAAGAAAAAAGACCTCCCGCGCATCGTGCTAGACGTAACCCGCGCCGACTTCGTAGACAGCCACGGGTTAGGGGTAATAGTATACTTCCACACGCTGATGCAGAAAGAAAAGCGCAAATTCGTGATTTTAAACGGAAACCCGGATCAAAATTCGTACCTGAATAGGCTCTTTGAATTGACGAATTTGGATAAGGTATTGAATATTGTTTGTACGTTGGATGCGTGATGATAAAAATAAATGAAAACTACCTAAAGTTAGCGTCCTCCTACTTATTCGTGGAGATAGCCCGCCGCGTCGCCGCTTTCCAAGAGCGCAACCCGGATAGGGAGATTATCCGCCTTGGCATCGGCGATGTCACCCGCCCGTTGCCGCCGGCCTGCGTCGAAGCCCTCCGCGCCGCCGCCGCCGAGATGGGCGAACCCTCCGGCTTCCGCGGGTACGGGCCGGAGCAGGGGTACGGGTTCCTGCGCGAGCGGATCGCCGGGAGCGACTATCAGGCGCGCGGGGTCGATGTCGACGCCGACGAGATTTTCATCAGCGACGGGTCGAAGTGCGACACGGGGAACATCCAAGAGCTTTTTGCCGGGGACATCGCCATCGCCGTCCCCGACCCCGTCTACCCCGTTTACGTCGACACCAACGTGATGGCGGGGCGCACGGGCAAGTTCGCCGACGGGCGGTACGGCGGATTAGTCTACTTAGAGGGCAACAGCGCAAACGGGTTCGTCCCCGCCCCGCCTGCCGGCGCTCACGCCGACTTGATATACCTATGTTTCCCGAATAATCCCACCGGTTCGGTCGCAACGAAAGAGCAGCTCAAGGCGTGGGTTGACTACGCTAAGGCGGAGAAAGCGCTGATTCTTTTTGACGCGGCCTACGAGGCGTTCATCGCCGACCCTTTCGTCCCGCACTCGATCTACGAGATAGAGGGCGCGCGGGAGGTGGCTATAGAGTTTCGGAGCTTCTCGAAGACCGCGGGCTTCACCGGCACGCGCTGCGCGTTCACGGTCATCCCAAAGTCGTGCGCGGCTTTCGACGCTGCGGGCGCGGCGCACCCGCTCCACGCGCTTTGGAATAGGCGGCACAGCACGAAGTTCAACGGCGTCTCCTACCCCGTGCAGCGGGCGGCGGAGGCGGTGTACATAGGCGAGGGGCCGGCGCAGGTGCGCGAGACGATAGCGTATTATATGGCCAACGCGGCGCTTATCAAAGCGCAGATGGGGGCGCTCGGTTACCGCTGCACGGGCGGCGTGAACGCGCCGTATATATGGATAGAGTGCGGGTCGGGCTCGTGGGAGTTCTTCGACATGCTCTTAAACGACGCCGGCGTCGTGTGCACGCCGGGCGCGGGCTTCGGCAGGTGCGGCGAGGGGTTCATACGGATCAGCGCGTTCAACTCGCGGGAGAACGTGGAGAAAGCGCTTTCTATGATTGGGGCGGCGGTGAAAAAGTAGGGGCGGGGTTGATTTTTAGGGCGGCGTCAATATATAATATTTAGTAATGTGTTTTGACTTTGATTTTGTGTGGCGGCTTTAGCCGCCACACGTTATGAAGCCGTAGGCTTCGTCTGAAAAAGATTTAAAAGAATTTGATTTTAAAAGACTAAAAAGACTTAAAAGACTTTAAGGATTTTAAACCACAATCACACAAACCACAAGGAGTAGCTGTATGAGCATCAAAAAATTTATCTGTGCGGCGGTGTTGGTGTCTTTTGCCGGTCTTAGCGTTACCGGTTGCTATGGCCACTATGCGCTCTTCAACAAGGTGCTTAAGTGGAACGGGAAGATGGGGGGCAAGGTGATGCAGGAGTTGGTCTACTTGGTTTTTTGGATTCTCCCTGTCTACGAAATTTGCATATTCGCCGACTGGCTCATTTTCAACACCCTTGAGTTCTGGACAGGCTCAAACCCTATGGCCATGGGCAACACTTACGAGGAGATGGACGCCAACGGCAACAAGGTTTACGCCGTGAAGAACCCCGACGGGACGCTCTCCGTGAACCTCGTCGCCGCCGACGGCAAGACCGCCGATTTCATGCTGGAGCGCAACGGCAACACGGTTCGCGTCATCGACTCTAAGAGCGGCTCTCTTATGGCCATGCAGACGATGGACAACGACGGCAATGTTCTCGCCCGCGCTGCCTTTGACCTGAACGGCGTAGCGGTTGCCGAAAATAGCGCCGCCGAGGGCGTTGCGGCGGTTGCTGTTAACGCGGCTCAGTAACAAAGGGCGCTTGTTTTAGTAACAATTTGTCACATTTTTGCAAGGGGCGCGGTTCAAAGCCGCGCCCCAAAATTATAAGGAGTAAATAGTGAGCATTAAAAGAATAGTTTGCGCCGCCGTAGCGGTTTTGTCTTTGAGCGTCGCCGCAGACGCTAAGGTTCATTCGAACGCGCTGGGTCTGCGCTTCGGCGGCGGGTCGTTAAGCGGGGCGGAGCTCAACTACCAAAAGGGCCTCCGCGCTAACCGCCTTGAATTGGGGGCGTCGTGGGGGTTTGAATCGCACCCGCAGCATCTGTGGTACGATAATAACGGTGCGCCGCACTACAGCGGAAAGTACAACACTATGCATATTGGCGTCATTGGTTTTTATCAGTGGCATTTTAACCTTGCCGACGTTAACGGGTTGAATTGGTACGTAGGTCCGGGTGCTGGGGTTGGTTTTTGGAGTTGGCATCGCGAATACGCCGGCACTAGTTATAAAGAGGACGACAGCGGGGTAGACATCAACGCTGGCGGCCAAATAGGCATAGAGTATGACCTCAATGCCGTGAAAGTGCCACTACTGCTGTCGCTTGACTTGCGCGCAATGTTAGGCTTGCCGGGCGGGGGCATTTGGTATCATGCGGGGCTTGGCGTTAGGTATACATTTTAGCCTGAGGCCGTAGGTCGAAGGCCTTAAAGACTTTGACTTTGATTTTGATTTTAAAATCAAATTCTTTATTCAGACGAAGCCTACGGCTTCATAACGTGTGGCGGCTAAAGCCGCCACACAAAGTCAAAGTCAACATCAACATCAAAACCATCCACACCGCCGCCTTTGA
>JAIRUL010000060.1 GCA_031254445.1 Chitinispirillales bacterium | reverse complement strand
AGCCTACGGCTTCATAACGTGTGGCGGCTAAAGCCGCCACACAAAGTCAAAGTCAACGTCAAAGGCGGCGGTGTGGATGGTTTTGATGTTGGTGTTGATGTTGTGTGGCGGCTTTAGCCGCCACACGTTATGAAGCCGTAGGCTTCGTCTGAAAAAGATTTAAAAGAATTTGACTTTAAAGCTTTCAGCCTACGGCTTCAGGCACGGCCACAACTTCCGGTTCTGGCATCGGCTTCTTGGACTTGTCGAACAGCTCCTTGAACTTCGTAGACACCCCGCACAGCTTCCCGTGCAAATCCACCTGCATCGGTTTGCCCGCAATCGCCTTGTGGTAGTCCTTGATCATCATGCACGTGGCGTATGGCTCTATCAGCATCCCTTGGATGCCGTACATGCACACGTAGCCCATGATGAGGCCAATAAGGAAGCTGAAATTCTGCCCGGCCACCCCAAATTTAAATATTCCCGCGATCCCCGCGCCCACGCCCCAGAAGATGCCGAAGAAAATGGCGTAGCCAACTATCCGCAAGCCCCAGATGAACGCCCCGACCTTGAGCGCGCCCATGAGCATCTCCTTCCACGCCTGCGCGTAGTACACGAGCCCGTCGCACGCCTTCTTGAAGGCGTTCTTCTCCTCGGTGTGGTAGAAGATGTAGCTCAAAACCGCCTCGTCTATGAAGTTTAGGGCGGTGGAGAGCACGAAGTTGACAACAGCGAACGCCTTCTGCGAGCCGGGTATAAACGAGAGCAGGTTCTGCGCCTTGTTCAGCCACCGCATAATCTGCCTCGTCGCCTTCTCGATGATGAGATCCGCGCCGAAGGCGATGTTCGCCGTGACGAAGTTGTTCTTGACTTTCTGCGTCCCGAAGGCCAGCACGCCCTTGAATCCGCCCTCCGTAACGGGAACCGCGCCGGTGCGCAGGTACTCGGTGATGGCGGCCACGTGCGCCGCCTTTATCATGTAGAGGCAGTAGCGCCGCGCAAAGCGCAAAAGCCCCCAGAACCCGCTGCCGAGGAAGAGGATGAGCACAAACGCGATGACCGCCTGCCCCTTATACGCCGCCCATATGGCCAAAAGCCCGGCCAAAAGGCCGGAGACGAACATCACCCCGGTTATCGCCGCGTAAACGAGCGCCCGCACAACCACGATGGACTTCGTGACGCTCAACAGCTTCATGGCCGTGAGGTCGCTTGGTATCGGCTTACTAGCCTGCGGCGGCGCGGCGGCGGGCTGAACCGCCGAGGCTTCGGGCGGCGCGGCCGCAGCTAGCGCATTCGCTTCGCCCTCGTTTTTCGATTCGTTTTCCATTGCATAACCCCTATTGTAGGTTGATGGTTTATTAATTAATGTTCAACTCTCAACTTGTTTATGCCGGGCGCTTGGCCGCTGCCGGCGGCGGCTAATTGGCTTTAATGCTGTACCCCAATGTCAAGTAGAGCGACTGAATACTGTCATCGGTAAGGCCGGATGTGTAGCGAAAGCTCAGGATGAATGTCTCCAAGAGCTCAAACGAGGCGTCGCCAATTATCCCGCCGTCTAAGCGCGACATGCCGTCGCTGCCGAAAGTGCTGGCTTTAAACGTCGTCCTCGCCGCGTTCTGAATCTCATACGTCTGATCGCCGAACAGCCCGATTGCCACGTAGGGCCCCAAGCCCACTTTTGTCGAGACGCCCTTAAAATCCCTCCTGAACGACAGCGGCGCGTGGATGTCCAAGTAGTACGCGTCTACCGTCCAAATTGCCCTATACGACGATGCTCCCCAATTTATCCCCCTATTGCTCTTCCCGCCCTTTGAGGCAAACAAGACGGTGGGGTCGAAGCCGAAAACGTACGGCACAAGCACCTCGCGCCCGCGCCTGCCGTGCGGCAGCTCAATCTCGGCAAACGGGAAATACGCGGCCGCCCCGAGGTGAAAACCCGTAGAGCCGCTGGTATACTGACGGCCTAATGTAATGCTATTGCCGAATGAGCTCCACGCCTTTATGGCGCTGTTGTTGTAGCCGATCCTGAGCGAATAGCTCTTTAGCGCGAACGACACGCCGGACGAGCCGTCGCCGCCGTCGGAATCCTCTTGGGCAGATACGCTTGCCGCCAATGACGCAATCAATGCCAATGCGAATGCTAACTTTTTCACGCCTACCGTCCTTTTTGGAATGGTTGTTTTGGATGCAGGGGCGGCCCTTGCGGCCGCCCTTTTTTTAATAAATTCAAAATGTTAAAAAATCTTCTGGGGACGGCGTACCTTGTCGATGCGCTCTGCCCCGCAACGCCCCGGATGCATTAGCCCCCTATTAAAAACGCCGCCCGCCCCGCCTGAAACGCGCGCCGGCTGGGGGAAGCCGGCGGCGCGCAACGGGGCGGCGGCTGAATTGTGCCGATTGCCGCGATAGTTGTCAAGAACGCAACGAACGGAGAGGGCGCCATAGATAACATTAACCCCCTCCTGCCAAAATCTTCCGCCGATAGCGCTACTGGGGCAGCGGCTGCCCGCAGCATGTGCAGTATTTGATCCCGCCGCGGGGAGGGGGCCCGCCCGGCCCTGGGCCAGGCCCGCCGCCGCCTCGCCTGCCGCCGCCCTCTTTGAACCACACGTTGTCCCCGTTGTCCCGCACGTAGGTGCCCGACCCGCCCTCCATGTACTTGGCCATCAAATCGCCGGGGAACGCGTTGGCGTTGACAATCTTAATGCCCGTCGCCCCGAACGTGACGCTGGTAAGCCTTGTGCAGTTGGCGAACGCATACTCATTGACAGTCCTCATGTTTTCAGACATGCTAACGCCGGTAATGTTGGTGCAGCCGTCGAACCCGCTTCGCGCGATGGCGGATACGCTCCACGTGGCGGTGCCGCCGCTGCTGTTCGCAGCCTTAGCGGGGATAACCACCTCTCCGCGTATCGACTTGTCCGCAGCGCGGACTGTGCCGCTGGTAATCGACAGCTTGCCAAGGGTTGCGTCGCCTTGCGCGAAAACCGAGCTTGCCCCGATGCCGATGGCCGCGAACAATGCTAGGCCCGCTAGCGCTTTCCTTCCCATACAAACCTCCCTTTCATTAAGAGTTAAAAGTGTGTTTGGCTATAATCTTTCATTTTCCCCTAATCTTTTAAATCTTTTAAAATCAAAATCTTTTAAATCTTTTTCAGACGAAGCCTACGGCTTCATAACGTGTGGCGGCTAAAGCCGCCACACAAAAACCCCGCGCCCCAAAGGGATGCGCCTCCCGGCGGCAAAAAGCGGGCAATAAATGTTTTTCGCGCCCCGGTGGGATGCGTCCCAAAAAGCGCGGTAAATAAGGCTTGTTCTCGTTAAACAAACAGCGGCGAGTTTTAGAACGAATAATAAAGCAGGTATGGAAAAAGCTAAATTGACAAAATGCGAACG
>JAIRUL010000289.1 GCA_031254445.1 Chitinispirillales bacterium | reverse complement strand
GGGGGGGGGGGGGGCTATTGTATGCCGGATAGCGTTGACAATAGGCAAAAATACGCTGCTGCGCCAGCTGAGCGGCGCAGGGCAGGGTCGGCCTTTGCGCGCCTGCTCTTTGTGTGGCTGGCGTTTTTTTTGATTACCGGGCTCAATATATTCTTCACCTACAAAAGCGAGCGCAAACGCCTCACCTCCGACGCTATCGAAACCATCTCCTTTATGGCTGCCAACATCGAAGCCGACCTCTTAGAACCGCACACGCTGCTCAGCGGGCTGTCGCACACGGTGCGTAGCATGATACTTAGCGGCAGCAGCGCGCAAGAAGTGCAAAGCTATATGCAAAAATACTCGGACGACGTGATAAAATCCCCAAACCGCAAGATGGTTCTGCGGGGCGCGTTCGGCGTCTTCGACCTCTACGGCGACGAGTATTTTTTTGACGGCGGGTGGATCCCCCCCGCCGATTACCAGATAAAAGAACGCCCGTGGTACAAAGCGGCGGAGGCGGCAAACGGCGATATTGCCATTACGGAGCCTAGCATAAGCGCGCGCGACAACCTCTTAGCGACCACATACTGCCGCCGCATCTTCGATGATTCGGGAAGCCCTATCGCCATAGTAGGGTTCAATGTGCCGCTCGCACCAATCGCCGAATACGTCGTAAACGTTCGACCTAAAGACGGCAGCTACGGGTTCCTTCTCAGCAAGGAGTTGGATTTTATCGCCCACCCCGAACCGTCCCTTGTCGGCAAGCACTTAGACGACGCGCATGAGCAAAGCGCAACGGTAGCCTACAAGGACGATTTACTGCACGGGAACGACATAAGGGAGCGCAGGATAACCAACTACAAGAACGAACCCAACATCATATTTACCAAGCAATTAGACAATGGATGGCGTTTGTGCATAATGACGCCGGTCTACCAATATTACAAAAACGCTTGGCTCCCGGCGCTTATCCTTGTCGCGCTCGGCGTACTCATGGCCACGGCCATGAGCGCCATAATGCTCGCCCTCACGCGCGCGAAAGACAGGTCGGAAGAGAACGCGCTCTTCATGTTCAACATGACTCCCATGCCATGCGACATATGGGACTCGGAGGGCCGCATGATCACATCGAACATCTCGGCGCAAAGTTTCTTCGGCAACATGCCCGTTGACGAATACATAAATAGGTCTTTCGATTTTTCGCCGATATACCAGCCGGACTGCAAGCCATCGCGCGAAAAAGCGAAAGAGATAATCGACATTGTTTTACGGGACGGCGCTCACACCTATGAGTGGCTGCACATAGACAATAGCGGACGGCCCCTGCCCGTCGAGTGCCGCGCGGTTCGCATAACGTACCGCGGAGAGCCGGCCGTCGCGGTCTACAAATACGACCTGCGCGAAATAAGATCCGCTATGGAAAAGCTACGCGAGAACGAACGAGCCATACAGGCGAACGTCGCGAAGAGCGCTTTTTTGGCCAACATGAGCCACGAGATACGCACTCCCATGAACGCCATCATCGGCATGGTCGCGATAGGCAAATCAGCCGCAAACACGGAGCGCAAGGACTACTGCCTCACAAAAATCGAAGCCGCCTCAACGCACTTGCTCGGCATCATAAACGACATCCTCGACATGTCGAAGATAGAAGCCAACAAGTTCGAGCTCTCCCCCGTAGACTTCAACTTCGAGGCGATGATAGACAACGTCATAAACGTCATCGGCTTTCGCATCGAGGAGAAATCGCAGAAGCTCGACGTGAAAATAGACGGCGCGATACCCACGCACCTCTTCGGCGACGACCAGCGTCTAACGCAGGTCATCGTGAACCTGCTCAGCAACGCGGTGAAGTTCACGCCGGAGGGCGGCTCCATAAAACTTGGCGCGAAGTTAGACGGAGAAACAAACGGTCTTTACACAATACGCATATCGGTGGCCGACAGCGGCATAGGCATAAGCTCGGAACAGCAGGCAAACCTCTTCCAGTCGTTCCATCAGGCCGAGAGCTCTACCACGCGCAAGTTCGGGGGGACGGGGCTCGGCCTCGCCATCTCCAAAAACATCGTGGAGATGATGGACGGCTCCATAACTGTAGACTCCAAATTAGGCAAGGGCTCCACGTTTATGTTTACGGTATCTATGGCGCGCGGGAAAAACCGCATGCAGGCGGACGCAGAAAGAGGCGGCGGCGAGGCGGATTTGAACGGGATATTCGCGGGCCGCCGCATCCTCTTAGCGGAAGACGCCGAAATCAACCGCGAGATTGTTTTGGAGCTGCTCTCCCCCACCGGCCTCTCGATAGACTGCGCCGTGAACGGCTCGGAGGCGGTAAGGATATTCGGCCAAGCGCCGGAGAAGTACGAGTTCATCTTCATGGATCTGCAAATGCCGGAGATGGACGGCTACGAGGCGACGCGGCGCATAAGGGCGCTAAACGTAGAGCAAGCGAAAAACATCCCAATAATCGCGATGACCGCAAACGTATTCAAGGAGGACATAGAGCAGTGCATTGAGGCCGGGATGAACGGGCACATCGGCAAGCCGATAGATATGGACGAGGTAATAGGGCAGCTGAATAAATATTTGCGGCTGGATAGGGAAATATAATATATTTATACGGGGCGCCGCAGTCATTACGCGCCGTATTTTTATCTATACGACAATACCTAATTACACACAACGATTTTCAATAACGCGGTTTGATGGCTAAAACTACTCTTACGGAAATCTGCGGGTGCATACACCTGCACACTACATTTTCCGACGGCGGCTGCGGCTACGGCGCTATTATCGCCGCGGCCGGCGGCGCGGGGCTCGACTACATCTGCGTGACCGACCACATGACCCTAGAGGGGAAGCGCGCCGGCTTCGACGGCCCGCGCGACGGCGGAATCTTCGTACTCGTCGGATACGAACACAACGACAACGACAACCGCAACCACTACCTGGCTTTCGGCGTAAACAAAACGGCCGAGGACTCGACCGATCCGCAAAAGTACATAAACCGCGTCAAACAATTAGGCGGCATAGGCTTCTTGGCCCACCCCGCCGAAAAACGCAACTATATAGCCGACCTCCCCCCCTACCCTTGGACAAGATGGGACGCGACCGGCTTCGACGGCATAGAAATCTGGAACCAAATATCCGACTGGATGGAGCAGCTGCGCGGATGGCACAGCTTCACAAAACTCTTCCGCCCAAACCGCTCCATAGGCGGCGCGCCGACAGAACTCCTGCGCAAGTGGGACGCAATGAACGGCGAGCGCTTCGTAAGCGCGATAGGAGGCGTAGACGCCCACAGCCGCAAATTCAAAAAAGGCCCTTTCAGCTACGTCATCTTCCCGATAAACGTAGAGCTGCGGGGCATTCGGACGCACCTGTTCGTTGACAAATCGGAGTGGGGCGACAAATCAAAAATGTCCGGCGCGCTTATCTCCGCAATGAGGGACGGGCGCGGCTTCATGAGCAACTTTAGCCGAGGAGACGCGAGGGGCTGCAAAATGTTCCTACGGGACGAAACCGGCGCCATCCAATACCCGGGCCGCCAAACCCCGCCATATGCCGCCCCGTCATTCCCCATAACAATGAACGTAGAGCTAACGCGCAAAGCCAAAATCACCCTAGTGCGCAACGGAAAACCCATACAATCCCAAAAAGCAAAATCAGCCTCGTGGACAATAGTAGACAAAGGCGTCTATAGAATAGAAGCGCATAGGGGACGAAAAGCGTGGATTTACTCCAATCCGTTCCCTATAGGGGGGTATCCGTTCACAACGCTCAACGATGAGCAATGAACATCACTATTACAATATAGGCGAAACCGTTACGCCATTGAACATCGCTCATCATTCATTGGACATTGCTCATCATTGAGCGTTGAGCGTTGTAAATTAAACACTATGCTCTCTATACTCACAAAAACCGCCGACGCCCTCTTTCTGCTCAGGCTGCCGCTTCTCGCCCCGGTGTGGACGGTGCTGATGCTCGGGTGGATTGCGGGGAACGCGGAAGCGCGGGTTTGGGGGGTTTCCTACGGTTCGCTGTTTATAAATCTATTCGGGTTTTCACTGGTAGTCGCTTCTATATACGTCATCAACCAAATAGAGGATATCGAGAGCGACAGGATTAACCGCAAGCTGTTTCTGCTGCCGCAGGGGATAATATCTATACCAGCGGCATGGGCGTTGGCCGTTATCTGCGCGGCCGGGGGGTTTGCGGTGGCGCTTACGCAGGGCGTCTGGATGTTTTCGCTCTTCGCGCTCGGGTTTGTCATCGGCATTTTGTATAATTCTCCGCCCGCGTCGCTCAAAAACCGGCCTATCGGAGGATGGATCGCCAACTCGCTCGGGCACGGCGCCATTACGTTCCTCGTGGGGTGGCTCTCGGCGAAGGGCGGCGCGGGGATGACGCCGGAGCTCTTTGCGCCCGGGCTCCTCTCCTCGCTCGCCCCCGCGTTTGCCAACGGCGCGGTGTTTCTTGCCACCACCGTACCGGACGCGGACGGCGATAGGCAAACCGGGAAACGCACGTTCTGCGTCGCATACGGCGCAAAGGCCACGGCGGCCGCGGCCGCGGCGATGTGCGCGCTGGCGCTCGCCGCGTCATTCCTCATCGAAAACCGCTTCTATGTAATGGCAATACCGGCTGCGCTGTCGCTTTGGGTATTCGTTAATTTTGCCGTGACGATGAAACAAGAGGCGGCGTTCCACTCGTTCAAGTGGCCGGTGTTTCTGCTGTCGGCGTTTGTGATGCTCTATGTGCCGGTGTACGGGGCGCTTGTGTTGGTTACGTTCCTCGGCAGCCGGCTGTACTACAAATTAAGGTTCGGGATCGTCTACCCCACATTTATGGCAAAATGAATAAAAAAATTTTGTTGGCAATAGACCTGCTCTTTTTAACGCGCCCCGTGGTGATCGCGCCGGTTTGGGGGTTTGGGGCGTTTGGCGTCTACTGCGTTAATAAGGGCCTTTTTACGCAGCTCGAATTGCCGCAATATTTGTTGATGTTCCTATACTCGCTGTCAGCCGCGTCGGCCTACGTTTTTAACCAGATCGCCGACTACGAAGTTGACAAGCGCAACGGCGGGTTTCCGCTATTAGTACGGGGCGATATACCTATTGGCGCGGCTTGGGCCTGCTCTGCGGCGTGCGGATTGGCGTCTATCGCCGGACCGCTGCTTATGGGGCATTGGTTGATATCGGTTCTTTCTCTAACAGCGATAACCGCCGGATGCCTATACAGCTTCAAGCCGTTTTCCCTGTCGGGGAGGCCGGTTTTTGACTTTTTGACCAACGCCTTCGAGGCGTTTTTAGCATTCTCCGCCGGATGGGCCATCGCGGGCGGGGGCTTGTCATCCCCGCTGCTATACGCCTCCGCCCTGCCCTATTTTCTTCTGATGTGCGCCGGGTCTATTGGCTCTACGCTGCCGGATATGGCCGGGGACGGGGAGTGCGGGAAAGCCACTACCGCCGTGACGTTTGGGGGGAGGGCGGCTCACCGCATTGCGTTGGGATTGTTGATAATAGCCATACCGGCGTCGATTTTCTTATCAAACGATTTCCTCGCCCTATCCTGCGCGCTAATAGCCGTCCCCACCTACATCCCGTTCCTTATAAGCAGCTCGAAACCGGCGTATATGGAATTGACGTATAAAGTAGGCGGGTCGATAACGATGATTGCGGCGTCCCTTGCCGTCCCCATGCTGCTTCCGGCTGGGATAACCGTTTTTTTGATGACGCGGGTATATTTCCGCATGCGCCACGGCGTATCGTACCCGTCGTTAAAGCCTAACAATGCAAGCCGAGGCGCGCCAAGATGAATCCGCCATCAACGAATAATTTATCAATGGCGAAACCCCCGTTAATCAATGCCGCAAGGGTCGAAAACATTCGATCCCTGCAAAACAATCAATACGCATATAATAAACCATCGTTAATGCCAAAATCAATGCGCAGCCGCATCAACAAACCCATGTTAATGCTTACTGTCTTGCTAATAATGCCATTCGCC
>JAIRUL010000241.1 GCA_031254445.1 Chitinispirillales bacterium | reverse complement strand
CTCAATGTCAAAAAAATTCGCGTGCCCAGGCCCCCCCAGCAGGTTTAAGAACGCCATAGCGTTGTCCAAAAACGCCTTCGCCCGCGGCTCTTTGTACCACAAGTAGTCGATCCCGAGCCGCCAGTAGACGCGGATGGCGTCCCTGTAGAGCGCGTCGCCCGCGAAATAGGCGTTGTACCCCGCGCCGCCGGTGGTCGCGCCGCCGAGCGTGCACCAGTCGGGGATCAAGCCTTTGGCGTAGCCGGGGGACTTCGCTATCAGCTCATAAGAGCCGTTTACAAGCGCCTCCCACGCCGCCTTGTTGTCGGGGTCGTACTCGGCGAAGACCCTGTAGAACGCGGGGGCGAAGTAGCCCGGGTTTTTTCTGTCGGGCGCATCGCCCCAATGGCCGGGAAGCAAAAAGCGGCCGTCAACGACCATCGTTGCCCTGATGGTGTTCAGCAGCGACTTGGCGCGGACCGCATAGGTTGCCTTTGTCGCCTCGCTCGTGTACGCCGTCCAAATGCCCCTTTCGACGAGCTTGTCGGCAAAAACCAGGAGCAGCGCAATGTCTTGGTCGGCGTCGGAGGCGGGGCCGGTGCCAATCTTCCCGCCGGTTTTGTTGACGCGCCAGTCGTAGAAATTCCCGCCCCCATTCCACATATGCTTCTCGCCGGCGTTCCATATCTTGTTGAAGTACGCTTGGTCGTTGCAGTAGAGCGCGAGGAACATGCCGTAGGAGACGCCCTCGCTAACCGCGTCGTCCGGATTGTCCGACTTGGGGCGGTGGACTAAGCCCGTTTCGTAGGCGTCGACATTGCGCTTCTTTATCCCGTCCCACGTCTTTAGCAGAATGGAATCGTAAGGCGTAGACACCTTTGGCATCGGGTTCGCGTACGGCAAGAGCGCGGCGAACGCAGACGCGGCCGCGATTAGCACCGCCGCGCCCGCCGATTTTAACGATTTTGACGAAATTAGCGCCATAGGTTAGCCTCCCGAATTATTTTTTATCCGCCGCCGGTTCCGGCGCCACCTGCAAATCCCAGCACTCGATTATCTTTTTGACCCTGTGGCTCAAGATTGATATCTTCGCGTCGGCTTTCCACCCCGCCTTTGTCTGCGCGTAGACCATGTCGAGCTCGTTCTCTTTGATCTCGTCCTTGATGCAGGCCATAAGGTAAGCTTGCGCGTTTTTGGGGGCCGGGTTGGCTATGTACTTGCGCAGGTGCGCCGAGAGCTTGTCGTACACCTGGTCCGTCGCCGTCTTAAGCGCCGCGTCTAGCGCGGTGTTGGTGCCCGAACCGAACGCCTCCGCCCAGCCGTAGTTTCTCTGCCTATTCGACTTGGGCTGGGTCTTCGTGAACGCCCACGTGTTGTCCGGCTTTAGCCACAGTATCCGGCCGTCCCTCAGCGTGAGGTATATGTCGTCGTTGGAGTCGGACGCGAAGACGCCCGCTTTTGAGTAGTTCCACGTGCTGTCCGGCTGCAATGTCACCTCGTTGCCGTCTTC
Source organism: Chitinispirillales bacterium (assembly GCA_031254445.1). Lineage (GTDB taxonomy): Bacteria > Fibrobacterota > Chitinivibrionia > Chitinivibrionales > Chitinispirillaceae > GUT77. Next base: position 5,364 of record JAIRUL010000241.1, on the reverse strand, counting down.
GAGCGTGACGCTCATAGTGGAACCCGGGGGCGGGTTGGCGGCAAAGAGGGCGGACGCGGCTAGCAGAGCCGCCATTGCGGCAATGATCCTTTTATTCACCATTTTTTATTGCTCTCCTTTCCATATCGACTAGGTATAAAAAAGCTATTTGCGGTACGGGTTCGTCACAATCAGCACCCCTTTTTCCATCCCGAAGCATAGGTTCCCGTTCGAGTCCACCTGCATCGCGTAGACCTGCGCCGCGGGTACGCCGAGCATATTGGGGTCGGAGACCCAATCTTCGCCGTTGAAGCGCAAAAGCCCCGCCTCGGAGCCGAACCACGTGCGGCGGGTGTCGTTCATTATGGAGTTTATGCCGTCTTGGATCTCCATGAAGCGCTTCCACGTCTTGCCGTCGAAAGTGTTTACGTTCTTGGGGCCGTCGGTCATCCACATGACATCGCTGTTGGGTTCTTTGGATATCACGCGCACGTTGTTCCACTCAAGCCCGTTGGCGCCGGAGTTTTTGGCGTTGTAGTTTTGGAACTTCGACCCATCGTAGACGCTCAGGCCCTTGTTCGTGCCGATGTATATGTCGCCCTTGGAGTTGACCGCCAGCGCCTGAACCTTGTTTGAGGGCAGGCCGCTCTTGTCGTCGAACTTCGTCCACGAGCCGCCGCGGAAGCGGGCCAAGCCGTTTTCGGTGCCTACCCAGACCTCGCCGCCGGTGCCGACGGCAACCGCCGTGGCCTTGCCGCCCGGGATGCCGTCCGCCTCGGTGTAGGAGGTGAACGTATTGCCGTTACGCACCGCGACGCCGGCCTCGCAGGAAACCCAAATGCTCCCCTGCTGGTCGACGGCCACGCCCGTAATCCCCGTAGAGGCGATGTTCCCAATTGTGCGGTACACCTGATGGGTCTTGCTTTTCAAGGGCTGGCTGACTAGAATCTCTTCGGTGGCGTACCAAACAGCGTCTTTCAGCATCACAAAGGCTCTGACAGGCGTGTTGGAAGCGATAATAATGCACTCGTTCGGCTTCTCGTATACGACCTCTTTGGCCCTAACCTCCTCGTTCTTTTGGGCGAAAGCCGCGGAAGCGGCGAGGCCGAGCGCAAGGGCGGCGGCGGGAACGGCGCGCTTAAATCTCAGCATAAATCCTCCTTTTGGCGGTGATGCCGGTGGTATTATATTTATGTATTGATATTGCTATATTATCGTTTACAAACAACGCCCTGTATATAATATATATGCCCGCCGCCCGCCGCGCAAATATTTACTTTGCGCCGCCGCCAATATCCGGGTAGGCCGTGACCCACCGGTACTCGAACCTCCCGCCGTCCCACTCCTCGTATTCGTACCCGGGGGCGGAGGCGAGGGCCTTGTATGTCCAGTAGTTCCCCATCACCTTTTTGACGTAGCCTCGCGTCTCGAAGAAGCCGATGTCCTCCACGAAGAGGTCGGGTTCCAGCTTCTTGTTTTTGTCGCGCCACTTGACGGCGTTGTGCGCGCCGGCGTTGTAGCTGCACAGGACCAAAACCTTGTCGCCGTCAAACTGCGCCGACCGCTTTTTCAGGTAGTAGGCCCCGAAGCGGACGTTGTATTCATAATTATACAGCGAATCCTCCGCAAACGGCTCTTTCAGCTCCTGCGCTATCCCCTTGCCGGTGGCCGGCATGACCTGCATAAGCCCCACCGCCCCCGCCGGGGAGACGATTTGGCAGTCGAAGATGCTCTCTTGGCGCATCACGGAGCTTACGAAGAGCGGGTCGACGCCGAAGCGGTCGGCGTACTTGCTTATCGTGGCCGAATAAAACGGCGGGAAGAGCACGGAGAGCACCTGAAGCGGCGCCTTATCGCGGTACTCCATCGGGATGCGCCAGGCAAGCCTGCGGGCGACGCGGAAAGAGAACGCCTTGTTGCCAGCGAGCGCGTACCCGTTCGCCAAATCGCACTGCAATTGCAGGTTGCCGCTGTAGTTGCTCTCGAAATTATACAAAAACATGTCGGCGTCCTCCGAATTGGCCACGGCAAGGAGCGCCGCGCCGCGCTTGATGTCGACGCTGTCTTTGGCCGATAGGCTCTTCTTGGACGATAGGGAGGCCTTGTCTAACCACGCGCGCGCCTCTTTCTCCGACACCTGCGCGGCAAAGTGCTCGCCGAATATCCCCTTGGCCTGCGCCTGCGCGCCGTCCCCGTCGACCCCCATGAGTTGCCTCGCCCTATGCGCGTAGTAGTCGGTGGGATCGAGCCGCGCTATGTCGCCCCATACCTTGTACGCCTCGTCCGCCCTGCCCTTCGCCACGTGGCTCTTGCCCTGCCAAAACATCCCCGCCCAAAGGTAGCTCGACTGCGGGAATTTTTTCCTGAACGCCTCCAAGTGCGCGGCCGTGCTGTCGTACTCCTTTAGCCTGTAGTAGCAGAGCGCGTGGCGCAAATACGCCTCCTCCGTCCGCTTGCCGTTGGTTTTGAAGAGGTTGCGGTAGCCGGCGGCGGCGGCCTTGTACTGCCCGGCCTCCTCGTAATTCCAAGCGCGCAGCCACAGTATCTCCTGCGTCTTCTGGTGCGACGGGAAGCGCTCCACGTGGCGGTCGTACCACCACTGCGCCTGGTCGCTTTGCCCCATATTGCGGCAAGCGCGGGCGGCGTTCATCAGCACTTCGGACTCGGAGCCGTAAGCGGCGTCGTGCTTCTTGTAGCAGTCGAGCGCCTTCTGCCACTGCTCCCGCCCAAACGCGATGTCGCCTAGGAGCCGCGCCGCGGGCTTGGCGGGAACCGCGGACGAAAAATCGGCGCGCTTCTGGGCTAACCCCAGCAGCCTCTCGGCGGTGGCGAAATTGCGGCACCCAGCCGACTGCGAGGCTAAAGAAAACAAAAATTTCGTGGTAACGAGCGCCGTGTCGGCGGCGCGCTTCTTAAAGACGCGCTCCACAAACCCGCATGCCTCGCGCTTGGAAAGCTCCGGCATGTGCTTCTCTAAGATGGAATCGGCCTCGGCAAGGCGCCCGTCGGCAATCAGCGAATCGCAAATAGCCTCAAGCCCCGCGGCGTCGAAGAGCCTCTGCGCCCGATCCCACTTTTTGTATTCGTCAAGCCACGGCTGGGAGGGCGGCACCGCCCCCCCCCTGTCAACAGCGAGCTTAATTTTACCGAATATGTGCTGGCGGTACTTAACTGGAAGCCCCGGCGCCTTGAGCGCCGAAGCGTACGCTGCCACCGCCCGCGTGTCCTCCTTGGCGCTTGCGGCGAGGTCGCCTATCTGCACCATTGCGAGCGGGGCGAGAACCGGGCTGCCCTTGTTGACGGCGTTGAGCGCCAAAAGCGCCTCAGCCGCATTGCCGAGCCTAGCGTTAATCACGCCGAGCTTGTAAAGGCGCAAAAGCGTGTCGGCGGAGGCGTCCTTGCCCACAACGGCGAGCGCGGCGTCAAACGACCCCGCCGCCATCTCCTTAGCCCCCAGCCAGCTCATAGGGGCGGGCAGGCGCGGAGACAGCATGTCGGCGCAAAGAGGCGAAAAACAGGCAAATACGCAGACCGCCGATACCACCAAGGATACCGGTACGGGGATGCACGCTGATTTAGTATGAATTGCCATGTCGTTAGTAATATACATTACGGCGGCGAGTATTAACAAAATCAAGCGCCTCCAACTTTTTCCGCCCCCCAAATCCCTCACCTCTTCAATACAACCTGCCCCTGCCAACCCCCCCTCTCCCCGATTACCCTCAACACATACAACCCGGGCGGAATATGGGATACCGATAGCGAAACCAAGCCGTTTGCGCTGAAAACAGGGGACGCTTTTTGCCTCCTGCCCGAAACGTTGTACAACGCAATGCCGGGGCGAACGCCATGACGGAAGCCGCGAGGCAGGGTAAGCCGGAGCGTTTTGCCGGATTGACGTAAAGAGAATCCGGCGGCGGGTTTGGGGGATGACGGGTTGGGGAGGACAGACGACGTGTTTTTGGTTAGTTCAATAAGGTATTGCGAGTCGCTGTCTTCTATAGCTACTATTTTCGTGCTACCGTTACATGCCATCGCTTTTGCCACAGAATACGTATTGCAAATTAACTCTAGTCTTTCCCCGTTTACAGTAAAGTAAGTCTTTCTGTCTTTGTTCACTATAAAACGGATCCCATCGTGAATAATATAACTATAGTCTCCCCACCAATCACCATCCCAAAAAAACTCCCATAGCTTTCCGTCTTTTGACCGCCCAAGTGCGCCATACAGCCCTCCGGCCAAAAAGATACCGCGTCCGTAAGCTACGGTATTTAAATGTACTGAGCGCGGCGCGCATTCGTCAAGGGGAGCAAAAGGATCCGACCACAAACATATCGCTTCGCTGTATTTCTGCGAAATATCGGAACCGTCCTCCCAACTTACTCCATCAAGCGATGTGTATACCGCGCCGCCGAGCCCAACCCCTACAAACACGCCATTTCCGTATGCGATAGAAACTAATCGCGACGCCCCGTCGCAAACCTCCCACGTTGTTCCGTCTGTAGAATAATAGGCAACGGAACGAGCAGCGTACGCAAAATATTTGCCGCCGGCATAACTAACATAATAAGCGCCTGACGGGGTAGATGCTTCATTTTTTACCCAGTCAACCCCATCGGCGGAAGTAAGAACTATTTTTCCGCTGTCGCCCAGAACCACATACCCCGCGTCTTTCCCCCACGCGATGGATGATAAATCAACATCGGTTATAGGGCGCTGCCATTCAAGTGTGTATCGTTCCATGTACACAGAGTATCCATATGTGTGGATCGCTCCTGATTTCCCCACAACCACAAATTGTCCATCACCCCAAACTACAGACGATGGTTGGCCGCTGATTTTTCTAACACCAGTACATATCCATGTTTCACTGTTAACAGCGGTAACGCTTAAAAATAACACCGCCTGAAACACTGAAAAAAAAGTCGCCCCACGAAAAAAAATTTTCATCGTTCCCCTCCTTTACCGGCAACCGGCTCCATTAGCCCAATTGAATATCTCAACGTCAACCAGATACGTCTCCTCCGTAGCCGACCGCACGCTAAAGAGCACTACCCCGTTGTCGCGCTTGTGTGACGTGATATTGTTTGTCTGCGCGCCGTTTCCAAATAAGTCCTCCCTATGCCCCCGGCAATCCGTATCGTTCTGGTTGGTAACCCCGTACCACTCCACAATGAGCGAGTCGTTTACCCCCCGGTTGCGCACGGTAACCATCGCCCCGTGCATATAATCGGGGTTGTTTATTTGAATCGTTACGCCCTCCCGCGTGATTCTGAGCGTGTCTGTAACCATGGCCGACGCCCCAGAAAAATTGTACGCCTTGACGCCCCCTACTCCCGGCGGGCTCATGTTCCCCGTTGAATCGTAAGCGATAACCTTTTTTTA
>JAIRUL010000240.1 GCA_031254445.1 Chitinispirillales bacterium | reverse complement strand
GTATAGCCCCCTTGATATGCGGGGGCAATTTTATTATATTTATGGGGATGGCCATATAACCCCCAAAAAACGTAAAATAGGATTAGGAGCATTATTGTGGAAAAAGCAGAGCTTTCGTGGGCGGAAGTAAAAGAGATGTTCGCCGAGACCGACCGCAAGCGAGCCGCCGCCGCCGTCGATTTCGACCGTCAGATGGCCGCTCGCGCCGCCGATTTCGACCGTTGGGTGGCCGAGGCCAACAAGAAGTTTGCCGAGCTGAGGGTCGACATCGAGAACACCAACAAAAACATCAACGGCATAAGCGACAGCAACGGCATGTTCGCCCAAGAATACTTCTTCAACGCCCTCGAAAAGAAGTTAGTCTTCGCCGGCGTACACTTCGACTACGCGGACGACACTCTCGGCGGGCGCAGGAAGAAGCGGGGCTGCCCGACCGTGCAAGACCAGTTCGACATCGTGCTTATCAACGAAGAGGCGGTGGCCGTCATTGAGGTCAAGCATAGTGCAAGGATTAAGGACGTGGACACGCTTATTGACAGAAAGCTAAAAAACTTCAAATACCTATACACCAGCACCTACGGCAACCACAAGGTCTACCTCGGGGTCGCGGCCATGATTTTTGAAGACGGCGTGGCCGAAGCCGCTAAGGAGCACGGGGTCGGGCTCCTTAGGCAGGTCGGGGAGGCGGTGGAGGAGGAGGGGGCGTGGGAGGTTAGGGCGTACTAGGGGAGGGAAAGAGCGGCCACCGTGGGGGCGTAAAACTTGGCACGGTAACCGCTCGGTGGCGGATTAATCATCCTGCTAACACCCTACGGTTGCCCAATCGGCACCGCCATAGGCTCTATTTTCGGCGCTTCGATAGCGGTGCCGTTAGCGATGTTGGTTATTGTATCATTTACGTTCATAGGCCGGAACCTCGCGTAACGCGCGGGGTACCCGGTTACAGTAACCTTAACCTTGCCGACCCGCTTTGTTGTATTCGTTGAACGTATTGTGGTGTCGCCATATTCATAACCAAAATTGACACCCACGAGTACGTCTGACGACTTTAATATGTCGCCTTGGCCTAGCATCAGCGCGTTTGCGATAGCATTTTGTTTCACGCTTGCAAGGTTTGCCAAAAGACCGCTCGCTTCGCCGGCAACCTTTAGGGTGTCGACTTTTAACGCGACAAGATGCGGGACAACGTGCGCGCGCGGCTCAAGCTCGATGCCCTTGCCATCGCGCAACGAGCCATCCATCTTAATTGCGGCCAAAGAACTAGTCGAGTGGCCAGTCGATGGCGGTACGCACCCAACGGCAACGGACAGAACGACAATTCCGGCCAAAAGCGAAAAACAGACCTTTTTCATTAAAAACCTCCAGTTCATACAGACAACCTCCTTTCCCCGTTGATTTGGTTGACCTGCCGAGCCCTTGGGGATATGGGGCTTGGCGGGGGTGCGCCGTTTGGCGCGGGTTCTTTTTTGCTTAGTCTTTAACGCAGCGCACAGAAAGGCCGAGCTTCTTATCGCCGTCCTCCGCGCTCACGCTAGCGTCGTTGTAGCCCATGGCTTGGAGGTACGCGCCGCCCGCCCCGGTTTCCGTCGCGCTCCACCAGGCGCCTATGGAGCCGATGTTGCCGAAGCTGCCCTCGTAGCTTCCTCGGAATCCGCCCGGCAGCGCCTCAAACCCGTAATCGTCCGCGCCGTTGCCCTTGCCGCTCCAGCCGCTTGCGGATTTAAGCAATTTACCGGCATAGTCGCCGCCCGTCGCGCCAACCAGCGCGCTCCAATCGGCGCGGCTCGGCAAGCGCCAGCCGGTTGGGCAGGCGGCCTTGGCGTCGTCCCAGGCATACAGCCTGCCGTACTTGACGCAGTTGGAATCGGCGTTTTTATAGCACCAGCTGCCGTCCGTCGCGTAGTTGAGGTTTTCCGCCATCCACACAGCGCCGCCGATTTTAACGGCGTTGTACGCTAGGCTATCCCTTGCGTCCGTAAACGAGCCGGTAGTAGCGCCCACGTCGCTTCGCAGGCGCGGGAAACCGCTGTTTACATCCGGGCTTATCTCCCAAACCCCATCGAAGTCCCAGTTCTCATAGGCGCTTTGCGCGGTCATTTGCTCGGCGGTTCTTGCTCCGTGGGAATTTTTAACTACGTTGCCGCTCCTGTTTTCCCCTACCAGCACGCCGACATTTCTAGCGCCCGCCGCATCGCCGGATGCGTAGCTGTAGGCAACGGCGCTTCCGTCGTAGTTTCCGCCAACTAACCCGCCGACTTCTGTTTTTCCCTTTGCGTCCCCGGATGCGTAGCTATTTATAACTATGCCGGCTGAGTTGACGCCCACCAATCCCCCGATGTTGTCCGCGGCGCCCGCTACGTTTCCGGAGGCATAGCTATTGTTGATTACGCTGCTCTCGTTTGCCCCGACGAGCCCGCCGACATTTCTTTTTGTGCCGCTCACGCTTCCGGTGGCGTAGCCGCCGCTAACGGCGCCGCCGTCGCAGCTTCCGGCTAACCCTCCGACTTTTTCCCGCCCGCTCACGTCCACGCCGGCGTGGCTGTTCTTAATCTTGCCGATGTTAATCCCTGCCAATCCGCCGGTGTGCTCTGTTCCGGCTACCGCACCCGAGGCGTAGCAGTTTTCTATCGCGCCGGCGTTGCTCCCCGCCAGCCCGCCGACCCGGTCGGCGCCGGTTATGTCGATGTCGACAACGCCTAAGTTCATGACTGCCCCCGTGTTGCCGATGTACCCGAAGAGCCCTTGGCGGCTTTTGCCGCCGCTGATTTTAACCCCTTTTATAACGTTGCCGTTGCCGTCGAATGTGCCGCTAAAAGGGATTTCTATCCTGCCCTCTTTGACGCCGGGATATTTTATCGTCCCGATAGGCACCCACTCCCTGCCGCCAAGGTCGATGCTCTTAGCAAGCGTAATCGTCTTGCCCGAAAAGTCGTGCCTCCTCGGCGCCCCGCCCCAAGTCCCGTTGACGATATGGGCGAGCCCGGCCAGCTGATCGGCGCTATTTATGGTGAACGCAGAGTCATGGGGGTTTTTAGCGTACCAGCTCAGGCAGCTAGATTTGACCGGGGTGTGCCTTGAATACGCAATACGCACATTGCCGAGCTTAGGGAGAGCCCCCTCCAAGACAAGCGTTGATTTTGATATCTCGGTAATGTAATATATTTGCGCAACGCCCTCTGCAGACATGACGATTAGCCGCCCGTCGCGGTCGATTTTCCACTCAAAACCCTGAGCCCACGCTCCCCCGATGCCCCTCATGTATTCGGATTCCGACAGCCCAGTGCCGTCTTTATAGTACTCATCCCTTTCAGGGAACAGCTCCGCGTCCACGTTGCTTTCCGTAAGCCACCACTGCCCGATTAGCAGCGATTTGGAGTCGCCTTGGCAGCCGGCGAGGGCAACCATAATAAACGATAGCGCGATGGCAGAGAGTAATTTCGCCACAGCAACCGCTCTCGCCCTCCCCCAATTCTCTTTCCGTGGTTTCAAGTTACAGATAATCATTCCGGCCGCCCTCCTTTTTTGTTAGTGTATAGAATAGATAGGAAGAACCCCGGCGGAGTTTCCGACGGCGGCAAATCCTACGTTATGCCCATAACGAAAACCGGCGCGGGATGTTTCCGCGCCATTCCGATTTAAAACTTTTTGCCTAAGGCTACCTTGATGCTGAGCCCGAGGCACGACGACGATATTTTCATGTTCTCCCATTCGCCGATTATAGTCCCCGCCTGCTCGAATTCGTTGGGCTTTCTGAAGCCGAACAAGCCCTCTATGCGCCCGAAGCCCCCGCCCGGACCGACCACTTCGGCGCCGGCGCCAACGCGGTACCACAGAGCGCTAAGGCTTTCCGCGTCGATGGTATATTTTTCCCCGGAGGAACCCTTGCTTTTAATCTCGGCCGAGATGGGGAACTGGTATTCGACGCCTACGACGGGGTAGATGATGCTGGCCCCGTCGTTAGCGCCGTAGGATCTGACGATCGGGCATTTCAGGTACGCGCCTATGTTCGAGGAGACGTTGCTCGCCACAGGCGGGTCGTAGGGGGCTTTGTACTTAGGCTTGTTGTCGCTATCCTTTTCGTCCACCGCCCAGCGCTGCCCGCCGGAAGATATCGAGGCGGTCACGTAAACGTACGCAGCGTCTAAAAAGACGAACCAGTCGAAGCTGTCGGTTATCAGCCGGAGGTCCCCGTTCTCGCTCTGCCACGTTATGCCGCTGAGGGCCGGCTGGTAGGCGAATCCGGCGCCCACGCCTATGCCGCGCTTGACGCGGTTCTCCTTGCGCCTCTCCTTTTTCCCCTTAGCGGCCCACTCTTTCTGGCGCGCGGCTTCCTCCGCGCGCCTATCTTTCTCCGCCAGCCTTGCCCTCTCCTCCTCTTCCTTTTGCTGTTTTTGCCGCCGCTCCTCCTCCGCCTTTTCCATCGCCAGCCTTGCCCGCTGCCGCTCCTCCTCGTCCCGCCTCTCCCGCTCTTCCCGCGCTATCCTCTCCTGCCGCTCCTGCTCGTCGCGCTCCATTTTTTGCTGCTGCGCGACGAGTTCCGACTGCCTCGGCTTGCCCTTCACCTGCCGGTATATCTCGTTGACCACCGCCGCCGCGGCGGCCGAGAGGCCGTCTAGGCTTGAGACCTTAGGCTCCGTCACGCCGATGGCCACGACCACCGCCGTTTCGACGTTTATAACCCGCGCCGAGACGAGCGTGGTGCCGAGCGCTTTCCGCACGTCGGCTATGCAGACGAAGCGCGTGCCGAACTGCTTGCCGAGCGCGAGTATCTGGTTGTCGTCTATGGCGCCGCTGTGCTGCTTCGCCTGCTCGCGGGCGATCTCGGCGACGAAAGCGTTCGAGCGCTCGACCGCGCGGTACATGCCGTCCCTGACGAGTTCGTAGAGCATTTCGGTGCCGAACGCTTTGCTCTCGTTGACGTTTTTCACGCCGGTCACATAGACCGCTATTTTCTCCGCGCCCTTTTCGGCGGGGGCGGCGGACATCGCGCCCGCCACCTGCGCGGCGGCATAGGTCAGGTCGTAGAGGGACGCGAGCGGGCTCTGGGTCTTGCCTATGGCCACCACCTCGGCCTTCTCAACGTCTATGATGCGCGCCGAGACGAGGTTCGAGCCGAAAGCCCTAGTGATGTCCGCCACGCACACGTACTGGACGCCGAACTGCCGCCCAAGCCTCGATATCTGGCTCTCGTCGACCGCCCCGCTCTGCTGCGCCAGCTGCTCCCTAGCGACCTCGGCCAAAAACGCGTTCGACCGCTCCACCGCGCGGTACGCGCCGCGCTTGACAAGCTCGGAAAGCATCTCCGTGCCCAGCGCGCTATTCTCGTTTACGGTCTGCGCCCCCGTGGTGTAAACCGCAATCTTGCTAGCGCCCCTGCCCCCGGACGAGGCGAACATCGCGGTCGTCACGCGCTCAGTGGCCGTCGCAAGGTCGTCCGACGTCTTGAGCGGGCTGCCCGCCGTCCCCATCGCCACGACCTCCGCCGTCTCCACGTTTACTATCCGCGCCGAGACGAGGTTGGTGCCAAACACCTCCGTGATGTTGGCGATGCAGACGAACTGCACCCCGAAATGCTTGCCGAGCCTCGTTATCTCCCGCTCGTCCACCGCCCCGCTCATCTGCGTGCGCTGCTCCTTGTTTAGCTCCGCGATGAACGCCTCCATCCGCTCAACCGGAAGATACCTGCCGTCTTTTATGAGCGCCGCGAGAATCTTTGTGCCGATAACCATGTTCTCGTCAACGCCCTTTCCTCCGGTAGCGTAAACGGCAATCTTGGGCTTGACAGCGCCCTGCGCCGAGGCGGCGCTTTGGGCGTAGGCAGGCGGGGCTACGAGTATCGCAGCTAAGAGAGCCGTTGGCAAAATAACCGCGCTGACGAGCTTCATGGCAAACCATCCTTTTCTTTAGGTACGCAAAAAGTTGTTGTTACAACGCCTACTGCACGTCGCTATTGGTGAAAGTTATTGTCATGCCGTCTGAGATGGTGACGTTGTATTTTATGAAATTGTATCCAGAAATACTAATTCGAATGTCGCATACGCTATTTACAGATAACGATGAAGGAAGAGTTATCGTTCGCGATTCTCCACTTGATATAATCGATGAAAGCACATCAGGCCCCCAATCCGTTGATGTCGATAGTTTTATATAGCAATACCAAGCGCTTTGGCTTGTGCTGTTTTGAACAACAATTACCGGCCGACCCTTATTTCCACCGTCAGAGTCAGTGCTAAGTATTATCAACGTCATATCATTTGAAACAGTGACATTGTTTTTTGTATATGTACTAGATACCGTAGGGTCTGATGTTCTCATTTGGATATCAAACGTTGTATAATTGCTGGATGGAATAGGTATAGAGATAGATTTATTGCTATTGTTTGACAACGCCCCATAATCTTTTCCCCATGAGGATGCAGACGATGGTCTTACATATATGGCATTGAAATTAACGCCGGATCTATTTTGAACGGTTATGTTTGGGAGACTGCTTCCGTCATCTAAATCGCTATTTGTGAAAGTTACCGTCATACCGTCTGACATGGTGACACCATATTTTCCAAACGCATATCCGGAAATACTAATTCGAATATCATATACGCTATTTACAGATAATGACTGAGGAAGGATTACCGTTCGCGATTCTCCAATTGATATAATCGACGAAAGTACATCAGAACCCCAGTCTGTTGAAGTTGACGGTTTTACATAACAATACCACGCACTTTGGCTTGTGTTATTTTGAACGACAATTATTGGCAAGCCTAAATGTCCCTGGTCAGAATCCGTGCTAAGTATAGTCACGGTCATGCCGTCTGAAACAACAATACCGTTTCTTGTGTATGTACTAGATGCCGTAGGATCTAATGTTCTCATTTGAATATCAAATTCGGTATAGTTGCTGGACGGAATAGGTATAGATATTGACGAGTTGCCATTATTTGATAATGATCCGTAATCCTTTCCCCAATCAGAAGATGATTCGGGTACGGACGATGGCCTTATATAAAAAGCATTAAAATTAACGCCAGATCTATTTTGGACGGTTATGCTTGGGAGACCGCTCCCGTCATCTAAATCACTGTTCGTAAAAGTTACTGTCATATTATTCGACATGGAGAGGCCATATTTTCCAAATGTATATCCAGAAATACTAATTCGAATATCACATACGCTATTTGCGGGTAAAGGCTGAGAAAAAGTTATCGTTCGCGATTCTCCACTTGACATGGTAGATGGAAGTACGTCAGAACCCCAATTCGTAGAAGTTGACGGTTTTACATAGCAATACCAAACGCTTTGGCTCGTATTGTTCTTAATAGTAATCCGCGACACCGCCGTCCCGCCCCCGCCGCCATTGTTCCCCCCCCCATTGTTCCCGCCGCCCCCATCCCCGCCGTTATCCCCCCCGTTGTTGAGAACAATCTCATCCCCGCACCCCATCAGAAAAACCGCAGAAACGGCCGCGACCGCCAAAACTCCGCTAACCCGAGACAACGCCCTCTTGATGCTCATAGAATCCGCCTTTTTTGTTATGTGTAAAACGCGCTATTGTTATCGTTGCAATTGCAAAGTCGCCTCGCCACGCGCTTTTGCTGTGACGAGGAAACCGGTATGTCAACCTTCAAAAAAGTTAAGTATACGTTGCTGTGCCTGTCGTGCAATAGGCACTGTTGGTAAATAGAAATAATGTCAATCGCGACAAACGGCGCGCTTACTTTTGAATGCAACGAATAGAATACATCCCAAACTCCGTCAGCCCCTCCGCGCCTACGGTGTACGAGCCCGCCTTGCCATCGTCATGGCTCATGTATTGATAGAAGCTGCCGTTGGGCATAACAGACGTCGCGCTCCACCAAAAGCTGCGGTCTCCGACAAGGTTGAATCCGCCGAAAGAATTGCCATCATCATCCTCTTCCTCGAAATAGTTACCGCCCGGCAGTGCCGAAAATCCGAATTCGTCGGTACCGTTGCCGTTTTTGTTCCAGCCGCTCGTTGATTTAAGCTTCTTGCCGGCAACATCCTTACCACCCGCCGTTTTAACCAACGTTTCCCAATCCGAGTTGTTCGGCAAGCGCCAGCCGCTCGGGCAAGCACTTGCGTCCTGACCATATAGCCTGCCGTATTTTGTGCAATTGGATTCATTGTCGCTATAACACTTCGATTCCTTTGTTTTAAAATTAAGGTTCTCCGCCATCCAAGTCTGGCTCCCAATCTTCACAGTCTTGTAGGCTTTGCCGTCCCTCGTGTCCGTGAAAGTACCTTTTTGCTGCGCAAAGATTGCGGTGCTGACCAGCAGCGCAAACAGTATAGCTTTTTTCATTTTGTTTCTCCTCTCCCCGCAGATTTTAGTTACCCCGCCGAACCCTTGGGGATACGGGGCTCGGCGGGGTGCGCAATGGTTTTGCGTTTTTGAATTACTGCTGATGGGCGTCTTGGTACTTTTCCCAAGCTTCCCTTTTGTCTGTCCCCTTTTCTTCTTTTTTGTTTACCCCGTCTTCCGCGCCCGCAATTTTTTTGACGTGGTTTCTAACGTCCACGAATACTGCCATCCACGCCAATAAGACATTGCAAACGAACCCGGTGAAGGCTCCTCCTATCATGCCGAGGAAGAAGCCTGCGGGACCGTTGCCGCCGGCGGCGGACATTCCTTGAGCGCCTAGTATGCCGCCTAGTATCGTGCATCCGATAAGGTCAATCCACATGAACGCTTCCAAAATGCTTGACAGCGCGTCCACAAACCATGTTGTCATGGCGTACTTTTTCATGCTAACAATCTCCTTTCCCCGCTGATTTGGTTACCCTGCCGAACCCTTGGGGATACTGGGCTCGGCAGGGGTGCGCCTTGCGGCGCGTAGTTGTTTAGGAACCCCCGCCGGTATTTCCGATGGCGGCAATTCCTATTATATGCATAGTGAAAACAAGCAGAAAAACCATCGCCCAAGGGAGGCAATTCGCAGCAGCGCCTGCGGATCCGGCGGGGGCGGCTCCTATTATATGGATATAGGTAACAAGCGGCGACGGCTGTAAAAGCGTTGAGCAACGATAAATATCTGTAAATGCTAGGATTACGGCGGCAATAATGCTTATTCTGTAGGCGTGGCGCTAAACAGCCCGAAAAACTGGGGGGGGGGGTATTGGCCTGTGTCGTTTCGGTTGTATCTAAATCGGCTGCAATCATGCGCTTCTGCCTTTTTTTTGTGCGCCTATTATGTTATTAATATTATTTTAATATTATAAATAATTAGTATTATTTATAAATAATAAAATATAAACACCTAGTGTAAAAATCTAATACAATGCCCTGTACAGTACAAGTACAATCCCCCGCAATCTAAAAACCGCGCTTCTCTGCCGCCGGTTGCCGGAGCATCGGGTTTTCTATAAATCAGGTATAAAATAGTAATTGCGTTTGTATTGCGCAAGAGAAAAATAAAAAAAATCAAAAACGGGATATTGCATAGCTGCGCACTATGGGAGCCAATAATTTTGGGGGCTATGGCGTTCCAAAAATCGGATTTGTGCGCCGTCCGGCTTTTTTTGTATAGCCCCCTTGATATGCGGGGGCAATTTTATTATATTTATGGGGATGGCCATATAACCCCCAAAAAACGTAAAATAGGATTAGGAGCATTATTGTGGAAAAAGCAGAGCTTTCGTG
>JAIRUL010000234.1 GCA_031254445.1 Chitinispirillales bacterium | reverse complement strand
CACGAAAGCTCTGCTTTTTCCACAATAATGCTCCTAATCCTATTTTACGTTTTTTGGGGGTTATATGGCCATCCCCATAAATATAATAAAATTGCCCCCGCATATCAAGGGGGCTATACGAAAAAAGCCGGACGGCGCACAAATCCGATTTTTGTAATGCCCTATCCCCCATAATTATTTGCTCCCATAGTCCGTAGCTATGCAATATCCCGTTTTTGATTTTTTTTATTTTTCTCTTGCGCAATTAAAAAACATTTATTATTTTATACCCAAACGGTAGAAATCCCGAAACCCCGCAGCGTCGGGAACAGGGGTTTAGCGCACCAGCTGGGCAGCGGGAGGCTTGGCGTCGCGCGCGTGACTGTATAGAGCATAGTATTAGGTTTTACAATAGATGTTTATATTAATATTATTTATAAATAATATTAATATTTATAATATTAAAATAATATTAATAACATAATAGACGCAACAAAAAAGGCGTAAGCGCATGATTGCAGCAGATTTAGGTACAACCGAAACAGAAAAAACCGATACCCCCCCCCCCCCATTTTTTCGGGCTGTTTAGCGCTCCGCCTACAGAATAGGCGTTATTGCCGACGCAATCCTAGTATTTACAGCGGCTTATCGTTGCTCAACGCTCTTATCGCCGCCGCCGTTCGTTACCTATATCCATATAATAGGAATCGTTGGCCTTGCCGCAGTTTACGTTTGCCTTGGGCGATGATTTCTACCGCCCGCTCTTACTACGCATATGGTGGGAATTGCTGCCGTCGGAGACATCCGCGTCGCCTTAATTTGCCTTGGTCTATAAAAGTTAGCGCCGCAGCGGCGCTCCGCATTCATTATAAACTTTGGATGGGCTGTTATTTCGCTATTCGTGGAAATAAGAAATTGCGCCAAAAGAGTGACAGTGCTGGCGGAAAGGGAATGCCAACGGTAATCATATCGGACAATTTTTCTCTGTCTACTAGTATAGAAAAACATCGTTTTGAATAGGAGCATTTTATGGTGATTAATGGCAATTATGTGACTCACGCTACTATGGCCGTTGCACTAACGGTATTTGTTTTGTTGGGCGCTAACACTGCGAACGCGCAGGAACAGGCCACGCAGAATTGGGTTGGGGGCGGCGGAAAAGGAATCGGCCTCACTATTTTTGCTCCGCAAACAATCGGCCTTGCAGAAAACCAAGCCCATCTCCCCGCTCTGGTGCAGGGCGAATTTGTCAGTAACTTTTCAGGCTATTCCGCTATTGGCGTATTAGATTGGGAGAGCCTTGATGGCATTTATCTCAAACTAATGGAAGGAAAACATGCGGATAACAATATCGCGTTGCAGGACTTTGGGAACTTAACGCCTACAAGCCATTTCATGGTTGGAAAAATAACTAAAACGCCGACAGCTTACAGCCTTCAAATGAGCATTATCAAAACCTCCGACAAAATGACAGCCGCATCGTATTCCGGGACATTTACTTATTGGGAATTAGACAACCGGACGGGCATAAGGCGAGCCTCGCTCGAACTGCTTAAAAAAATGGGTGTGGAGCTTACGGCAAAAGCACAGGGAGAGCTAGCTGGCGCGGCGACGGAAAATTACATAAACGCTCAAACTGCCTTTGCACGGGGCATTACCGCCCAAAGGCAGGGAACAGAAGTTGCGGCATTGAGTTACTATTTTCAGGCTGCCGCGCTTGACCCGTCTCTGCGAGTCGCGGTAAATCGCTCTTCGATACTGAGCGCCAATATTTCCAGCGGAAGCATGGGCGATAACATCCGAGACGACATACAATGGAGGAAACAGTGGATCCAACGGCTTACGGAAACGGAGCAATATTTCTACAACTTCAATAAGACGGAATCGATGCCTTACACCTTGTTTTACTTGAACGATATTAAACGTGGAGCAACCAACTACCAAAATGAAACGGTAACCCTAAGCACAGAAGCGTATCTGTATGGCAGCAGTGTTTGGACGCGTTCGCTAATACTAACGTTACAAGCGGTATATGATGGTTTGAACGCGACCGGACGGAAAAATGCGTGGGGAATCGGTAATTGGCCTTGGCAGGGTGTAACTAACTTAAACGCTTTTGCAGAACGGAGCAGTAGGTTTTTTTTAGTTTTTGAATTGGTGAATGATCAAAATAAAATAATTGGTAAGCAAACTTTACAAACAAGCGGGGCATGGAGATTAACTAGAAAAAACGCGAGTGACCGACCTAACGCTGTTAATTTAAAACATACCAGGGGGCCGCTGGATTTTCCAAGCGTCAATGCAAATGATATAACCAACAACATGACCATACGGGTTGCCAGTGTAAACGGCATGGACGCAGAGGCAGCGGCCATAAACGGCGTTCTGCAAATACGAACCATCACGAGGCATGAAGTTAATACATACGACAAATTCAACTTCGCATACGGTGAAATACGAGGTTTTGCGAATAGAACAAACAACATAAATGTGCTTGATATTCCCAATAGTATTTGGGGTGACCCTGTAATTTTCATTGGCAATGGGGCATTTAGGAACCTTGGATTAACCAACGTAACCATCCCTAACAGCGTTACTTCTATTGGCAACGAAGCGTTTAAAGACAATAAATTAACTAACGTAACCGTCCCTAACAGTGTTGCCTATATTGGCAATGCGGCGTTTCATCAGCCTAGCTTTGCGCCAAATGGAATAACGAGCATTACCATTGGGGCCAATGTGGCTATGGCTGGAAAACCATTTCAAACGGACGCCTATTCTTTAGGTGGTTACAGTTTCGAGGACACATATTACAAAAATGGCAAACAGGCGGGTACATATGCTGTCAGCCTAACTTTTTTTACCGATACTAGAGATGGTAAAACGTATCGTAGGGTGAGTGTGGGCGGAAAAATATGGATGGCGGAAAACCTAAATTATAAAATCGGTGATTCCCGTTGTCATAACGATAATGATGCCTATTGCAATAAGTATGGTCGGTTGTACTCTTGGAAAGATGCGAAGGAGGCCTGCCCGAAAGATTGGTATTTGCCGAAAGAAGATGATTGGCACAATTTGGTCCAAGCGGTGGGTGGCGAAGACATTGCAGGTCTTCGGCTCAAGTCTAGCTCCGGTTGGAAGTATTATTATGACGGTAAAAGCGGCGGTAACGGTACGGACAGTTACGGATTTTCGGCTCTGCCCGGCGGTAAGGGGTACAACGACGACGTGGCGAGAGATCTTTCTATTGGTAAATATGGTGAGTGGTGGTGTATTCGTGTGAACGGTAGATCATGTCGCCGAAGCATGAGCTACGGTTCTAATAACGTCGGATATGGCAGCATCCACGACCCGAGCTCTCTTCGTTGCGTCCAAGATTATGCAAATAACACAGCGACGATTGAGACACTATCGGCAGAGAGAGAAGCCGAGAGGGCAGAGAGAAAAGCCGAAAATACAAAAACTATAAAGAAAAATTTAGCTTGGATCGCCATCTGTGGTATACTAGTATCACTATCATTATTAACCAATTCATCGTCAAAATAAATTAACCGGCATTGTCGTAGCGTCACGATGGTTACAAAAAACCCCGCTGCCCACACCAAAGCAACCGCTCTCTCCCCCATTTTCTTCCACAAAAAAAATAACCGCACCCCCATTGCCTTTTTAGCGCGGCAACATCTATATTAAACTTAGTCCACTAAACTAGACTAAACCAAATTTAACCCGGGGTGGAGCGCCCATGCAGATGCAGCAATTCAATATCCACGAGGCCAAGACGCGCCTTTCGTCCCTGATAGACGGCGCGGCAAAAGGGCGGCCGTTCATCATCGCGAAGGCGGGCAAGCCTATGGTTAAGGTCGTCCCCGTATCCTATGAAGAGGTACCTGCTCGGAGGGTTGGCTTTATGGCGGGCCAGTTCGCCGTCCCCGCAGACTTTAACTCTATGGGAAAGCGGGAGATAGAGGGCCTTTTCGGGGGCAGCTTATGAGGCTTCTCTTAGACTCGCACATTCTGCTTTGGGCGGCGGCCGGAACGCTGCCGAGGAAAGCGGCGGAACTTGTTGTTGACGAGTACTTAGACACCTGCGCGGAACTGGACAAAGAACCGGAAAAGGCCTATAGGGGAACATTCAACGTGCGCATCGACCCTGCGCTTCATCGGCAGCTTGCCGTATACTCGCTCTCCAGCGGCAAATCGCTTAACGCGGCGGTTGAGGAAGCGATTAGCAATTACATCCGCTAACGCTTGCCCGAAAGCGCCTTTCTTCCTCCCCTCCACTCGTTCGGTACTAACATCCTCAACGCGCCCCCCCTACTTCTCCGAAACGACCGCCTTGGCCCCCGCGCTTGCGCCGTAGACGCTCATTTGGTACATCATTTCGGCCTTGGCGGGCGGGTGGGAGAACTCGCCTTCGGTTAGGGCCTGGGTTCTGAAGTAGAAGTCGTAGGTGCCCTGCTCCATCCTCTCGAAGAAGTACACCACGCGGTCGTCGAAGAAAGCGCTGAAGTCGCCCTCGTTTGTGCTCCTGTTCGACGGGCGGGCGTCGCTCGACGCGTTTTCAAGCCTCGGGTTTAAGGGCTCGAAACCGGCGGCTATGGGGGCGGAGACTGCCACAAAGAGGCGCGTTTCCGAATTGACAACCTGTATGTGCTCTTCGATGATATCGCCGCTCTTTAGCTTTAATACGGTGTTGCCCTTGTCGATTGCGAACTTTTCGGGCGGCGCGCCCTTCTTCATCCTTATTATCTCGCGCTTAACCGAGAACCCGCGCTGTTCGGGCTCGGCTGCGCTGCCGAGAGCCTGAGGCACGTAACGGCGGCTCAAGCGTACCCAGAAAGCGCGGTTTGCGGATTGGCCCGTGGCGGATATGTCGCCGGCTTTGCCGCTCGACCAGTACGTGGACAGCGCGCCTTGCATCGTTAGCTGCTGCGACCTGTCGCCGTCGTTAAGTTTGAACGTGTTGCTTGACGCCGACTCTTTGCTGTCAAGGTACTCGCGTAGCGCTAGGAGCGATAGGCTGTTCGCGTAGGTGCTGCCCCAGCCGTCGTCCGCGCCCATTTTTATTAGCTCGTCGGTCATAAGGGCGATCCTCCGCTGGTTTTTGCTTTGCCCGCGAGGCGACACCGCGCTCACGAACGACGCGAGCGTCGCGGCGTCCGTCACGTGCATCCGCGCGCCGATGGGCGAGCTGTGTCTCTGGAATCCGCCGAACATCTCCGCGCCTTGGCGCTCCGTGAATACCGTCGACTTCCACAGCTGGTCTTCGAGCATGGCATACTCGCTGCCTAGCGCGTCTTGCTTGCCGGAGACGGCTTTAAGCACGTTGGCCTTGCCCAAAACGTCCATATCGCGGGCGGCGGCGGCAAGTTCCCTCGCGTAGCCGATGTCTAAATGCCCGCTCTTGGCGAGCGCGGACAGCGCGCATGCGCGTTCGTATGCCGAGTGGCCGCTCACGAAGCGGCTGTAGTCGCTGCGCAGGGAGCGCTTCAACGCTTCAACGGCGAGCCCGTACATCGTTTGATCGAAAGCGAACGGCTGTTTCAAATTCTTGTTCGCGTTTTTGACCTCGGTCAAGAAGTCAACCGCATACGCGGTAAGGTACACGTACCCGGGCGCGCCGGGCCAGTAGCCAAATAGCCCGTCGGTATGCTGCGCCGTCTTCAAAAACTCCACCGCCCTCCTCACGCTCTCCGCGACGGACGGGTCGGGGGAATCGATGCCGTATTTGTTCCATAGATCGTTATATACGATTGACGGGTACGATTGCGACACAACCTGCTCGGTGCAGCCGTAGGGATACCGCACAAGCGACGCCATCGCCGAGATAATTTTCGGCAGGTACTGATTGTCGCTCACAATTATATTTCCTGAGACGGTGTTCGCCCTCGCTGGCTTGGATAGCGCGGGCCAAGCGAAGCTTTTCCCTTTGTCAAGCTGCGAGAACTGCGTCTCTTCTATATATTGCCTATCTGGCAAAACAGGGATTTTAACTTCAAATGCATCGCCCGCCTTGTCCGAGTTTCTCATCACCGCCATCTTGACCGTCACCGAATCCCACTGCAAGCGCCCGCGCTGCGTGAACGGCGGCGTCTGCACTTCTAGGTCTGCGTAGAGCGGCATCGGCTTTACGCCGTCTAATTGTATCTGCTTATTCGGCGTATTCTTAACGTTAAGCCCTTTCGCGTCAATCGACCAGCTTGCCGCGCCGCCGCCGCCCTCCACCACGCGCGCTATGCCGCCGGCGCGGAGCTTGTCGCCGAGGCGCACGAAGCGCGGCAGGGCGGGCTGAACCGTCACCGGCAGGCGCACCGACACCCGCGTTTTCGCGGCGCCGAACTTATCCGGCCCGCTGACCGCCATCGCCCGCACGGAGTAGTTCGTAAGATCGTCCGACATAGGGATCTTCACGATAACGGTTCCGTTTTTGTCAACTTTTATAGACGGGTTCCAGTACGGCACCGTTTTGAAATTTTTGCGCGGGGTGATCTTCCCAAGCGCCCCGTCGTTCTCCATATCTCCGCCGCCGCCGCCCGGATTCTCGCGGGTGAGCAGGTCGCCTAACGCGAGGTTCCTGCTGTCCCGCAGCGTTACATGCGATTGAACCTCCTCCAAAAACGCCTCCAGCGGATCTAAGCTTCTCTCCTTGCGCAGCGACAGCACCGCCTCGTCGACGAGCCACAGCGCGACCTCCCCGCCGAGCGCTTTTCCCTGAATGTCTTTTAGCGATACCGTTACATCGAGCGTCGCGCCGGGCATCACTGTCTGCGCATGCGTTAGCTTGACGTCAAGCATATTCGCCACGGGGTTTACGGTAAGCCACGTCGTGTTCCCCACGGTCTCCGGCTTTCCGGCGTCCACCTGCACCCCGTCTGCGGTGCGGCGGGGGACGGCGGCGCGCGGGCGCATTAAAAGGAAGCTGACGGGGATTTTCGGCGCCATCTCCTGCTTGATCTCAAGCGTAAACGTGCCCTCCCCGTTTGCGATGTCCACCCACTTATAAGATATCTCGCCGTTCGGCATCTCCGCCACGGCCAGCGCGATCGCCTTTTTGTAGGGGCTCTTCAGCAAGATTTTCGCCTGCTGCCCCGGCTCGTAAGAATTCCTGTCCGTCACCGTCTCGAAGAGATTTTGCTCCGCTTTCTTCCAAGTCTGCGATTCCGCTCCCCCTCCGGCAAGGTAGAGGTCGACCCTCACCGTCTGCAAACGCCCAAGGCGGTCGCGGGACGAAAGTTCGAGGATGTAGACCCCGGGCTGGCGGTTCTTGAACTCTACCGCTGTCGGCTCCTTGCCAGTCACCACGGCCTTCTCCTCAACTAGTTCAACCGTCTCGTCGGTGATGTACTTCGGCTTGCCCGACGAGAAGTCGGAGTCGGCAAGGTACGATGCCCACGTAACCCGTTTCAGTTCCACGTTCACCTTTTGGCCGGCGATGAGCGAGTCGTTTACGCCGATGGCCGCGACGCGGGCCGATATCGCCGAGCCGCTCGTTATGTGGCGGTTGGCGCGCACGCCGAGGATAAACGGCGGAAGCGCGACCACCGTGTGGCGCGACGAAACCGTCTGCTTGTCGGCGTCGGTAACCGTGGCCTCGACCACGTACTTCATCGGGTTCCCGTCGGTGGCCGCCTGCGGGTTCAGCGTAATGGCGGCGCTTCCGTTCTCGTCCGTCTTCCCGTTCTCCTCCAGAACGCTCTGCCTGCGCCTCTCGGCCACCGCGCCGTAGCGCCCGTCGCTCGACAGAATGTAATTGGCGAACCCGCGCGGGCGGTGGTCGTAGGGGTACGACGTTACCTTCCACGCTATATCTCTATCAACTACCCGCCCGCCGGCGTAGTACGACGCCGTGGCGCGCACCTCGGCCGGCCCGTCGTTCGGGACGCGCTCCGCCCCGCTCATGCGAACGTCAAAGCGCGGGATGCGGTACGCCTCGACCGCAAAATCCGTAGAGGCGACATCAAGCGAGCGCTGCTGCGATTTCAGTTGCAGGAGCGACACCTCGTAGATCCCCGTTGCCTGCTCGCTCGAAAAAACTTTTAAGTCAAAGCTGCCGAACTCGTTGAGCCGCACCGGATAATCCACAAACTTCTGCGACGGGCTATGCACACGCACTACGTACTTCTCGCCCGCGTTATTCGTAGGCCACTTGATAGCGCCGTGCATTGTCTCCCTAACGTACCCTTTAATAAAGACGCTGTCCTCCGGCCTATAGATAGGGCGCTCGGTGCGGACGAACCCGCGCAGATGGCTATCCTGTTCGCTGGAATACACTTTCGAATTAAACCAGCCAAGCCACTCGCCGTCGTACTCGCCCCCGCCGTACCAGTGGTTGTTCGCAAAGACCTGCGCCGTTATGTGGCTCCCCTCGCGGACGTCAAGCACAAGCGCGTCGTCGCCCTTAGACGCCACGACCCTCCTGACCATCGCGTTTTTAAACGCCGCCGCAAGAGACGATGTGTGCTCAAGCGTAAATGTCCCGTCTGAGCCCGTCTTCCCCTGCGCAAGCGTCGTCATCTTGTTCTTAACAATCCCGTCTATGCTTATCGACACATCGGAAACGGCCTTGCCGCTCGAATAGCTCGTTACGGCGAACATCACCTTCCTCTTAGACTCCACCGCGCTAAGGCACAAATCCGTCACGTCCACCCTCGCGTAATAGCGCCTATCCGATCCGTCAAGCTGCCTAAAGCCCACGAGGTACGTCCCTGCCTTCTCCTTTCCAAACGCAGAGGCAAGCATCGGCTTCAAATCTACGGTTTGGAACTTATTTATCCCCTCCTTCTCCAAATCGACAACCGCCGAGTAGTGCGGGCTGCCGAGCATCATTATGTGTTTTACCACATCGCTAGTGTAGCTGTACCTCGAATAGCGGCTGGACGCCGAGTCCATGCGGGCCGGCTCCTCGCCGGGCCCGGGCGGAGCCGTGCTCTCGCGGACCTCGATTTGCGAACTCGGGAATTGGCTAAACGCATGGTGCATCGGATCTACCTTGTATATCCTAAAATCTAAACTCGACGTGCCCTGCGCCCTAATAGGGAAATGCTGCGGCCCAAACCGCTCCACTATCCCCGACCCGCGCTCCCACCGCGCGACAGGCGCGGGTTTTGGCTGATACGCGAAAAACGAGCACGGCTTCTTGTTTGTTAGCGCCCGGCCCGCGCGGTCTTTCATCGGCGTCGGGTTGAGCGTTATTTTGTAGAGCTTCTCCAGCTCAAGCCCAAGGCCTACGACGATGTCGTTGCCGTCAAGCCGATACGAAAACGTCGGCGGCGCCGGCGCAACGTTCACCAAATTCTTCATAGCCGATATCCCCGGATCGGCGGGCGGAGCGGAAAATTTGAGCCTAAGCTCCCCGTCGTTAAGCTTCAATGGCTGGCGCGCGTCGTAGGCGACCCCGCCGACATTCATCGTGTATGTCTGGCGGGTGTACTCGTA
>JAIRUL010000220.1 GCA_031254445.1 Chitinispirillales bacterium | reverse complement strand
CAACGTCAAAGTCAAAGGCGGCGGTGTGGATGGTTTTGATGTTGATGTTGACTTTGACTTTGTGTGGCGGCTCTGCGCCACACCATATGAAGCCGTAGGCTTCGTCTGAAAAAGATTTTAAAGAATTTGACTTTAAGACTTTGACTTAAAATTAAAATATAATGTATATTAAAATCGTTAAACCCTAAACCCTAAACCCTAAACCCTGAAACCCCTTATGATTAGACCTCCACTCCTCCGCGTTCTCCTCAATCCAAATGAGCGCGGCGTTGTTTTCGTCAATCGTTTGCCCTTTCCGGGCGAGGTCGCTGTGAAACTTTTTGATCTCTTCGATCTGAAGCTCGTTATCCATGGCGCAAACCTCCTTCTTTCTATTAACTTATCGGCATTCCGGATTTTAAAAATAACAAATAAAATACTCTATGGAAAATAAAAAAGCCAATAATTTCTGTTTTATCCCCCGCGTTAGGGAGCTGCTCGCCGCGCCCGGGCATTTAGAGATGCCGGCGGCGGGAGGGCAAATCCGCGTCCCGTCCATGTCTGGCGATTATGCCGCCGCGGCCGGCTATTTGCAAGAAAAAATCTCGCGCGCGACCGGAGCGGTTTTTTCGGTGGCCTGCGCCGAGCCGGGGAGCGGCGGGGCGGCAGGCCGAGGGGCGGGCGGGGTTTGCATTGATATGGCTATTGACGGGCGCATGGCCGGGGAGGGGGGGCTTGACGGCGGCATTAGCGGCAGTGTCAATGGCAACGTCAACACCGGTAACGGCGTCGACCCGGCCGCCTACGGCCTGCACGCCGCCTCCTCCGAGCGCTACCGCCTCACCGTCGCCCCAAGCGGCATACGGATTGCCGCCGCGTCCCCGCAGGGGCTCTTCCGCGCCGCCGCCACGCTAATACAGCTCGTCATAGCGCACCCCGGCGAATTGCCGTGCGCCGACATCCGAGACGAGCCCGATTTCCCGGTGCGCGGCTTCTACCGCGACGTCACGCGCGGCAGGGTTCCTACCCTGCGGAGCCTCAAAAGCCTTGCCGACACGCTCGCCTTTTACAAGGTCAACCATCTGCAGCTTTACGTGGAGCACGCGTTCGCGTTCTCGAAAATCCCCGAACTCCATGAGGGAAAGACGCCGCTCACCCCCTCCGACATCGCGGAGCTCGACGCCCACTGCGCGCGGAGGGGCGTCGAGCTTGTCCCGTCGCTCTCCACGTTTGGGCACCTGTACGAGCTATTGCGGCTGCCGCGCTTCGAACACCTAAACGAGCTTGACGTGCGGGCGTCGCAAACGCCGCGCTGCTTGTGGGACAGGATGGCGCACTACACGCTCGACGTCCGCAACCCCGGTAGCTTTGAGGCCGTGCGCGGGATGATAGAGGAGTACGCGCCGCTCTTTTCGTCGCCGTGGTTCAACGTCTGCTGCGACGAGACCTTCGACCTCGGCAAGGGGAAAAACGCCGCGCTTGCCGAGAGCGCCGGCGTGGGGCGTCTGTACGTCGATTTTGTGAACAAGGTTATCGGCGTTGTCCGCTCCGCGGGGAAAAAGCCTATGCTGTGGGGCGACATCGTCCTAAAGCATCCCGAACTTATAGGGGAGCTGCCGCCCGGCACGGTGTTCCTCAACTGGGACTACCTGCCCGACGCCTCCGGCGAGTCCGTGAAAAAGTTTAGGGGCGCGGGGGCGGCGCAGTACGTCTGCCCGGGCGTTCAGGGCTGGAGCCGCTTCGCCGCGGACGTCGACAGGGCCTGCTCGAACATTTCGAGGATGACGCGCTTCGGCATGGAGGCGGGGGCGCTCGGGGCGCTAAATACGGACTGGGGGGATTGCGGGCAGGTGAACCTGCCGGCGACGTCGTACCACGGGCTTGCGTTCGGGGCGGAGCGGTCGTGGAATGCGGGCGGCGGGAATTGCGGGGATGATTTCGATAGGCGGTTCTCGGTTTTGCAGTGGGGGATAGACGGCCCGCGCCTCGGAAAATTGCTCAGGGAGCTTGGCGGCCTCAGCGAATATCACTTTGGGAACCTCTATGCGTGGGTCACCGGCAAGAGGTGCCTCTGGTATAAGGAAGACGATGTTTTGGGCATGGACGTTGCGGCGCTGGCGGGCAAGGCCGCGCGGGCGGCTGAAATCAAAAACGAGTTGTCCGAATTGGCGGATGATATTATAAATGCCGCAGAGTCGTCGGCAAGCATAAACGGAGCGGGAAAGGAGGGCGCGCGCGCGGAGTTTGAAGAGTATGTTTGGAGCGCGTCGGCGACCGAGTGGCTGCTGTCGCTCCTCATAGCCAAGAAAAAATACGAATACGGGCAAGAGGCGGCGGAGCCGGAAGCCGCAGCGGCTATTACGCCGAAGCGGCTTGTTGACGGCGGGAATATCCTATTAGAACAGTTCAAAGCCCTATGGCGCGCGAGGAACCGGGAATCGGAACTGCGGGATGTTGTCGAGACGTTCGAGCGGATTTTTGAGAGGGTTTCGGAATTCCAAAGATGAACCGACGTCAATAAAAGGGCGAGCCGCGCCGCAAGCCCGCCCCTGCAAAATCAACCGTCATCGCTTCGCCCCCAAAATACCCCCTCCCTCGCAAACATCGGCGGCGGTTAATCTTCATCGGGCGGAGAGTCGCCTTGCATCTCAGTCGGATCCTCTTCGGCATCGCCTTGCATTTCATCTTCTTCGGAATCGCCCTGGAACGCCTCGGTCTCGCCCTGAACGCAGCGCACGGACAAGCCGGTTATCGTTCGGTAGCCGTACTCGCCGTCCTCTTTGCCGGAGAGCATGTACCGGCCGTATGCTCTGCCCTCTCCGCTCCCCGTCGCGCTCCACCAGCGGCCGAGGTTGCCGAGGTTGAGGAAAGCGGCGCTGATATTTCTAGGGTCTCTCTCGAAAACGGAGCGTTCGCCGCCGGGCAGCGCCGAAAATCCGAAATTATCCGTGCCTTTGCCGCTGCCTTTCCAGCCGCTCTTTGATTTAAGCTTTGCGCCGGCGACATTTTCGCCGCCCGCCGTTTCAATCAAAGCATTCCACTCGTCGCGGCTCGGCAGACGCCACCCGCTCGGGCAAGCGCTCGCCGCCGTCTCCCAGTCATATAGCCTGCCGTATTTCGCGCAGTTGGATTCATTGTTATCGTAACACCAAGATGTTCCCGTTTCGTAGCTGAGATTTTCCGCCATCCACGTTTGGCCGCCGATTTGCACCGTGCGGTATTCCCGCCCGTTCCTATCGTCGGTGAAACTGCCGGCAGCGCCGCCGCCGCCGGAGACGGCGGCAACTTTGCTCCCGCCGCAGCCTGCCGATAACGCCGCCGCCGCAAAAACAACGCCAACCCGAAACAACGCCCTTTTGATGCTCATGAAATCCTCCAGTGGTAGTGATTTGATGGGAATGCGATAGAGTTAATATATATCGTGGTTAATCTTGAACGCAACGCGCCGGGCGGCCGAGGGCGTTGCCCATGGAATTTCCCTAGTTTTAATACGCCGTATGCCTTGCCTATCCCGTCTTTGGCAAACCCCATCACGCCGCGCCGGCGCCGGCTGGCGGCGTTTACGCGCCGGAAAAATAAAATATTTTTTTCTTGCATTATAGACGGCGGAGGTGTATATTATACGTCTACGGCACTTTTTCGTTTTGGTTACAGCGCGGGCTTTCGTTGCGGCAACGAGGGCTGAGGACGGAGGCGCGATAGTGGCTGGGTTGACAATGCTTGCGGTATCGCTTACGCCATTAATTGCCATGACCGCGCACGCCTATGGCGTGCCAAGTCGTTATATGTCAATAAACCATGCCTTTGTCATAACAAACCGCCTTAACTCCTACCACGTAACCCCTTATTTATCAACTATTTACCCCCCCCC
>JAIRUL010000170.1 GCA_031254445.1 Chitinispirillales bacterium | reverse complement strand
GGCAGGTAAAATATTTCTTTACTTTGGACGCTTTCCCCCACGCCGTGAAATAGAATATCAAGAATATTAGCATAACGGCCGCTGAAGCGCCAAAGGCGGCTACCGGGCTTAGCCCATAGTACGTTTCGCCCTTTAACTGCAATATTTCCGCAGGGTTTGCGATGAATAGGCGGCTCCAGAAGTATGCCGGCGAAAGCGCCGGCTGTATGACCCTGCGCAGTGGCGGTGGGTTTTCGCCGAAGTAGTTGTCGTTGGCGCGCATGTGGCCGCCTATCATGGGCGAGTTGATTTTTGCGGCCTCGCTTATCATGTCGGAGGTGGTGAAATCGCCGTTGCCGGCGTAAGCCTGCGAGAGGCTGTACTTGGCCTCCGCCGCGTACTGCGGGTGCTCTTTCAGGACGCCGCCGTAGTAGCGCTCCATGCCGTCGGCGTCGCTTGTCAAGAACGAGAGGGAGCCGGCGTACATGAGGGCGATAGGGTCGTTTGGGGCGGCCTCTAGCGCCTTGGACATGGCCTCGGAGCTTATTTTGAGGTCGCCGCTCTTGATCGCGCTTACGGCGCGCGCTATATGCCCGGCGTAGTTGCCGGGCCGGGCAGCGATATTTTTCGCAGCCGACAAGTATAGCTCTTGGGAATACCCCTCGCGTATCGACCTATCTAAGAGGACGGCGGGGGAGTTTGGGTCTATGCAGCGGTTTAGGAATCCGGTTACATAAAAATTAAGCGGGCTGAAAACCAAAATTAAGCATGAGAAGACGAGCAGCTTTTTTTCGCTTGCGCTCAAGAACCTGCACACCAAAAACGCGGTTGCCCACAGCGTGGGCACGACGCCTAAGAGCAGCATGGAGGCGACAACCGCGACGCTCGAAAACGTGCGGACGCTTGGGGCCGCCGGCGCGAAGAGCGTGTCGCCTATCGGGTGTACGCCGTGCGGCAGGTACTTCACGGCGAAAGTAAAAAAAACCGCGCAGGCAAAGATGAAGAGCGCGGCGGAGAAGAACCTGTGCAGCCCGCAGAGGAGCGAGGCCTGCGCGCGCCATGATTTAATGACGGTCGCCGAGGCCTCGGCGATGAATCCGGGCATGGCCGCCATTGCGTTGTTTGGGAAGCCGATAGCCCCTTTCCTATAAAGCCACCAGCACTGGTTTTCGTCGAAGCGCTTAGAGGCGTTGTAGCAGTACTCGGCGCTGTTTGGGGCAGCGTCGGCGATGGTATTTCCGAGGAGTATCAGCTGCTGCGACAGGAGCGGGGCCGCGCGGCCCCCCGAGGCGAGTATCCACGCCCTGAGCGTCTCTAAGCACTCGTCGGCCGGCTTGGTGTGCCCGCCGCGGATGAATTCGACAAGCAAGAGCCACAGCGCGCCCGGATCGGTCGCCGCCTCTTCGATGGCTTTGCTAAACGATTGGGCGCTGCGCTTGTCGCCGCCGGCGTCTTCCACCGCCCCTCTTACGTAATGACGCCACGGCCCCCCGCGGCTCGTGATATTTAAGCGGTTCCGCAGAGCGTTCTGCTTATCGCTCGACGCAAGCGATGATTTGAGGGAGAAAAAATCCTTTTCCGCCAGCTCAATCCCGCGCAAAAAGGCGCTCCTTTCGGAGAGCGCGGAGGCTATTTCGGAGGATAAAAACTGCGACGCCCGCGCCGTGCATGGAAGAGCGCAGATAACCGCCAGCGCCGCCGCGGCCCACCAAGAAGCGCGAGTTTGGCTCGTCACGCTATTTCTCGATTTTGTTCACCAATTTGCTCAAGCGCGATTTCTGGTTGGCCGCCTTGTTCTTGTGGATAAGGCCTATCTTCACGCTCTTGTCCAAAACCGAAACCGCCGTCTTGAGGGCGCTCGCCGCGCTGCCCTTGTCCTTCGCCTCAAGGACGCCGCGGACGGCTTTTTTGACGCGCGTCTTGTTGGCGCGGTTGGTAACGTTGGCTTTCTTGCTCGTGCGGACACGCTTTTCGACAGACTTGTGCCGTTGCATCTTCTTGGGTACTCCTTATGGGTTTTAATGTATAGTAATAAATATATATCTTTTTTTGCGGTACGCGCCAAAAAAATAAAATAATATATCGCAAGGGAAAAAGCAAATACTGCAACGGGCAATGGGATTCCGTAACACAAACACCGGCGAAGCCGTTTCGCCGCTGCCCGTTGCCATCCTATCCCGCCGACGTAGTAGAAGTATTCCTCTGCCTTTTATTTCTCTCCACCGCGTCGTACCCGATGCCGCCCCAGAGCGCTATCGCCCTCACCGAGCAGTTGTTTAGGCAGTTGCCGCAGCCGATGCACTTGTCCTTGTCTATGACGTAGCGCTCGCCCGGGGTGCCGGAGATTACGTTTTTCATCGGGCAAACCGAGGCGCACTTGCCGCAGCCGACGCACTTGGTGTCGATGTTAGCCTTGGGGCGCATCTTGACGAGGTCGATGTAGCACTTGGTGGGGCACTTCGCGTGCGCTATGATAAAGAATTCGTCGGTCGAATAGTCGAGCTGCGGCAGGTTGTTCTCTATGGCAATAGCGCCGGAGAATGTCGCTTTCGCGCAAATCGTGCAGGCCGCGCAGCCCACCGAGCAGTAGCGGCGGACGCGCCCGCCCTTGTCGTGGTTCGAGCAGGCGAGGTAGACCTTGTGGACGCTTGGGATGAGCGATATCACCTTGCGCGGGCAGGCCGAAACGCACTTACCGCACCCGCAGCACTTTTCCGGGTCGACGACGGCGAGCCCGTTTTCGCTTATCGATACCGCGCCGAAAAGGCAGGCTTTTACGCAGCTGCCGAGCCCAAGGCACCCGTCTGGGCAGACCTTGGAGCCGTTCCCCGCGAGCGTGGCGGCGTGGCAGTCCATCAACCCCTTGTACACGGAGCGATCTTTGGCCTCTTTTTTCCCGCCTCGGCAGTGCACGACTGCCATCATCGGCTCGCCGGCGGAGGCCGAAACGCCCAAAATGTCCCCTATGTTGACCGCCACTTTCTCCCCGCCCGGAACGCAGGCGCCTGGGGACGCCCTCCCCTCAGCCGCGGCTTTGGCGAACGCGCTGCACCCGGGAAACCCGCAAGCCCCGCAGTTGGCTCCGGGAAGTATCCCCAAAATGCGCGAAATCTTGGGGTCAACGAAGACCTGAAGCGTCTTAGAAGCGATGCCGAGGCCGATCCCGAAGAAAAGGCCGATGCCGCCGACTATCATTACTGGGAGGAATGCGTCCATACTGCTTTTATCCTTAGTTGATACGGAATTTTCAACATTAACGTATAACGCTCAAAAAAACGACAGCCCAGAGAACCCCAAGAACGCCATCGCCATCAGCCCCGCGGTGATAAACGATATAGGCAGGCCGTCAAGCGACTTAGGGATGTCGGCCAGCTCCATCCGCTCCCTCAGCCCCGCCATCAGAACCAGCGCGAGCAGGAACCCCACGCCCGACGCGGCGCCGTTTACAACGCTCTCCACCAGCGTGTACGGCGAGCCGGAGAATTGGTTCACGCCGGTATTGATAATCGCTACACCGAGAATCGCGCAGTTCGTCGTCATAAGCGGCAGGTATATGCCGAGCGACTCGTAAAGGTGCGGGGAGAACTTTTGCAGGAACATCTCTAAGAGCTGCACGAGCGACGCTATGACCAAGATGAAGACTATCGTTTCCAAGTACTCGACGTGCATCCCCACGAGTATCGACTCGTTTATCCACCATGTAAACGCGGTGGAAATCGTCATCACGAAGACGACGGCCATCCCCATCCCGGTCGCGCTCGAGAGCTTCTTCGATACCCCGAAGAACGGGCAGAGGCCCAAGAATCTGGCTAAAATAAAATTCTGTATCAGCACTGCGGCGATTGATATTTGGACGATGCTAACGATGTTCGACGTCATGCCGCGCCGCCTTTCACGCGGGGTCCCGCAAGAGCCCCGGCGATTATTTTAATGTACGCCATGATTTATTTTGCCTCCTTTTTGCTGCGAATCCAGTTGGCAATGCCCATGACAAACGCTATAACGAAAAAGCCGCCCGGGGCGAGGATGAAGATTGTCATAGGCTTAAAGTTCGGGACGACTAATAAATCCCAGAGCTTGTTCGCGCCCAAAAACTCGCGGATGCCGCTGAGCAGTGAAAGCGATACCGTAAAGCCCAAGCCCATAACCACCCCGTCCACAAACGAAACGACAGGGTTATTCTTTGAAGCGAACGCCTCGGCGCGGGCGAAGATGAGGCAGTTTACCGCGATAAGCGGTATGAATATCCCGAGCTGGCTGTCTAAAAACGGCATATTCGCTTTGATGAGCAGGTGGATTATAGATGTAAACGTAGCGATGATGACGATAAAACACGGTATGCGCACCTTGCCCGGTATCCACCCCTTAAATATGGATATGATGACGTTCGAGCAAGCCAAAACGAACGTCACCGCCAGACCCATCCCCAAACCGTTCTTCACGGACGTGCTGACCGCGAGCGACGGGCAGAGCCCGAGAGCCAAAATTAGGATAGGGTTCTCGGTGATTATTCCGCGTTTTAAGTTTGTTACTATCATGCGATGTCCTTTTAATCTTTTAATCTTTTAATCTTTTAAAATCAAAATCAAATTCTTTTAAATCTTTTTCAGACGAAGCCTACGGCTTCATAACGTGTGGCGGCCTAAAGCCGCCACACAAAGTCAAAGTCAACTCATTGCAACGCCTTCAAATATTCCCCAGCTTTCTGCGAAATGCTTCTTGTAACCGCCGCTGTTGATATTGTTGACCCTGTTATCGCCGTTACCGTGTTTTTGCCCCTCAGCTCCGCGCGCTTTGCGTCGTCTAATTTATGCCACTCGCCGGCGGTTTTGTCAATGCCTATTTGCTTTAGCGACGATAAGCCCTCGAACTGCTCGGAGAACCACGGTTTGGCTTTGTCGTCGCCGCCGATGGGGTACCACACGTACTTTGTCGAGGCTACTTCGTTTACGCGCGACCCAAGGCCTGGGGTTTCGTGCTGGTCTAAGACAGTTAGCCCCAAGATTTTGCCGCTTGGGTCGATGCCTGCCATGAATTTTATATCGCCGGCGTAGCCCCTGCCGCTCATCTCGAAAGCGTATCCTATAGGCGCGCCGCCCTTTGACGCCGACCAGTACTTGCCGGGCAGGGGGGCCTCGCCTTTCTCTTCCTTTATGGCGACGCCCTCGGGGAAGACGGACGCGATAGCCGCTTGCCTTATCTGCGCTTGCCTCGCCGCGATGTTCGCCTCGGTCTTGCTGCTGGCCACGCCCATGGCGAGGCCGGCGGCGGCGGAGATTATCGTCAGCGCGAATATCAACTTTATCAGGTCAACCACGTTTCTTCACCTCGCCGTAGATTTTGGGCCTCGTGCACCGGTCTATGAGCGGCAC
>JAIRUL010000129.1 GCA_031254445.1 Chitinispirillales bacterium | reverse complement strand
GCCCGACGAGACATTGAGCCTTCCGCATTCCTCGTTGTCAACAGAGTAAGCGAGCGTGTGGGTATACATCGGTATAGCCGCAAGCTGCGGATAGTGAACGCCCTCTACGAGGCTCCACGTGCGGTCAAAATCCCAGCCTAAGAACGTGCCGCGCGACATCATCTCCGCGGATGACTTCCCCTCCCCCGCCGCCGATACGCTTGCCCTAGACGCGCCCATATCCCAAAAAGATGCGCGCGCCGCCACCGCCTCCACATAATAGGCAACGCCGTCTATCTCAAACACCCCCCTATCGCTCCACGGCGGAGAGACGGCGAAGTCCTTGCCCACTAAGCCTCCTACAAACCCCTTGCCGCTCTTGCCCGCCGCCATGCCGCCCGAAAAACAACTCTCTATGCGCCCGCCGAAAGCAAGCCCGACTAGGCCGCCGACCGCGTTAGAACCGCTCACGTTGCCTACGGCAAAGCAGTCCGAAATTTCGCCTGCGGGGGCAATCATC
This sequence comes from Chitinispirillales bacterium, assembly GCA_031254445.1. Lineage (GTDB taxonomy): Bacteria > Fibrobacterota > Chitinivibrionia > Chitinivibrionales > Chitinispirillaceae > GUT77. The sequence goes on along the minus strand of JAIRUL010000129.1, from coordinate 2,396 downwards.
AGAAGACCGGCTAAACCGCCCACGTTTTCGCGTCCGTCAACGGAAGCCGAAGAGTAGCTCTTGGAAATGCTCCCGCCGTTCACGCCAACAAGCCCGCCGGCGTTGCTCTCCCCTCTTTTAGCGGCAACGGTTCCCGCGCCGTAGCAGTTGACAACATTCCCATTGCTCGCCCCGGCAAGCGTACCCACGGCGTAATGCCCGGCGACGTAGGCGACAACCCCAACGTTAGCCACCTCGCCGTCGTAGCCGATAGCGCCAAAAAGCCCCGCGTAACCGCTGTCCGGCCTATTTATGTAGAGGTTGCGGATTACAAATACGGCTCCGTTTTCCCCGTAAAACCTGCCTGTAAACGGATAAACATTGCCGCCTATCGGCTCAAACGGCTTGGTGCGGGTAAGCGACGCGTCTATGTCGCTTACAAGCTCGTAGTCGGCGTTTAAGGGGTAGTCGGCGGATTTTCCGACCTTGCGGAGATCGTCTAAGGTGGATATGCGTATGGCGGGTTGAACCTGCGCTTTCGCGGGGAAAAGGGCGGCTAAGGCAATTAGGCACGGCAGCAATAGTTTGGCTGTTTTTTTATTAATCATCATATCAACTCAAACCGTATCGAAAACGGTATCCACACCGATACCGCCTGCGCGCCTTTCATCGCAGGCTCAAATTGCAGCGTCATCAAAAACTCTTTGGCTATCTCGGCGGAATCGTACCCTATGTCGCTTAGGATTTCTACCTTTTTTACCGTCCCGTCAGAAGCGATAAGTATTTTGGCCTTGACAACCCCTTCGACGCGGTTTTGCAGCATTTCCTTTGAATACTGGGGCTTGAGGCTGCGGAAGCCCGCTTTTAGGCGCGGGTAGCTTGTGACGGAGGCGGCGGAGGAGACGGGGCCGCCTGCGCCCTGGCCGGGCTGGCCTTTTAGGTCGGCGGCGGAAGCGGTTAGCGTGTCATAATCCTTGTTTAGCGTATTGCCCAACTTGCCGACAATCGCGTCCTGCGAATCCCCGCCTGCGCCTAACCCTTGGGAATAGACTTTTTTCAATCCGTAAACCTGCCTAACGGGCTTCTGCTCCCGCTTGGGTTGCGGCGGCTCTTCTTCCCTCGCCTCTTCTTTTTCTTTAACAAGATCTGGCCTTTGCGTTAGGTCTACGGGAACGGCGTCGTCAACTTTCTTTTTCTCTACCGGCTTCGGCTTTGGCTTATCCGCTTCCTTCGCCTTCTGCTCCTCAACAACAAACGACGCCTGTATCGCCTCCGGCGCTGCCGTGTCTAAGAGCATATCGCTTTTTCCCATTCTGTAAAGTAGCGCCCCTATAGAGAAGAAGACGGCGATTGTCGTTAATAGTATGATAGAAAAAAGCCTATCCATCAGTCACCCTCTTTCAAAACCAAGATGGAGTAACCGGTGACGCCCGCTTTGCTGCATGTGGACATAACTTTTTTGACTACCGCGAAATTAACGTCCCTATCGCATAGTATTACCACCGCCCCGCTCGAATCGGCCATGCAGTTCGGCAGCATCGCTTTCATCACCGCGTGCAAGGGCTCGATTATGAGCGAGCCGCTCTTTTCTACCTCCGCGACATTCGCCAAAACCCTGTCGCCGGCGATTATCTCCTCTTGGGTGATAGTGACCGCGCAGCGCGACTGGGCGGATTTTGGCGATGTCGACAGCGGCAGGGAGACATTGGAGGGCGGCGTTACCACGTTGCTGTCGACGGAAAAACTCTTTATCAGGAAGAATAGCAAAATCGTCATCACGTCAATAAGAGAGGTTATCTGCGGGCGGAAAGTACTGCCGCTCTTGTCCCCCCTGCCGCTATTTCTTCTCGATAAAAGACGCATGGGATAGCCCTTATTTGCCTATTGACTGATCCGGCGCCGCGCCGGAAATCCCTATCTTCGCAAACCCGCTCTCGCGGCTCACGTCCATTGCCCTTACCGCGTGCTTAAACGCTATCCCGTCCCGCACGGCAACAACAATCTCGTCGGGAAACTCCGATTCAGGACGGCGTTGCGCAAGCACATGCCGAAGCGAATCGAACGCATATTGCCCATTGTCAAGCAGCGGAAGCGAATCGAGCAGATTCTCCCCCTCAACAACGCCGAGAAACGACTCCGTTAGCAAAACCGCCAACTTTAACTTAGGCTTGCCGGACGATTGGGCAGACGACTGCCCGGCGTCGGACGGAACTGAAAAATCGATAATCGCCACCTGCGCAAACACGGCCATCGACACCAAAAACGGGATGAGGATGATAAAGACGTTCATCACGGGTGTAATATCAACATCGACCTCGGCCATCTCCGAGGGCGGGCGCGTCATTTTGTATAGGGAAAGACCGGGCATAATAGATCCTTTAAAGTCAAAGTCTTTAAATTCTTTTTCAGACGAAGCC
>JAIRUL010000114.1 GCA_031254445.1 Chitinispirillales bacterium | reverse complement strand
GTACCGGTTTTGACGTTGACTTTGTGTGGCGGCTTTAGCCGCCACACGTTATGAAGCCGTAGGCTTCGTCTGAAAAAGATTTTAAAGAATTTGACTTAAATCTTTTGACTTTGATTTCGATTTTGACCTTGACCTTGACCTTGACCCTGACCTTGACCTTGACCTTGACCCTGATTCCTATTCTGCAAAGCCGCCGTCTCCGCGCGCTGCCCCCCGCCAAAAGCGCTGCCGCTCCCAGGCTGCCCCGTTTTAGCCTCTTTCGTTTCCGCCTCCTCCCCGTCCCCTCCTCCGGCCGCGACCGTTACCGCCATCAGCGCCTTGAGGTTTTTCTGCACCGCTTTCACCTCTTCCGCGCCCGGCCCCGGCGTTTGCGAGAAGACCACCGGCATTATCCGCTCGTTGCGTTTGCAGTAGAACTCCGTTTGTTCGCCCGTCATCACCGGAACGAGTTTGCTCCTTGAGGATATTTGGGCGAGCCCGAAGAGCGGGCCGAACCCGGTTACGACTAAGTCGGTGCAGGCTATGAGCGCGGCTGTCCTCGAGAAAGACATTTTGGGCAGGATTGGGAACGGGGCGTCGCCGAAAGCGTTATTTTCGTCGTCCGTGCCGCCGAAGATGTAGAACTGCCCGATTTTTGGGGCGTTTTTGAGCGATTTCATGAGTTCGGCGCACCACTCTTTGCCGCAGTTGCGCTCTAGGCTCGCTAAGTCTATGCAGATCAGCGCGGGGTCTTTTTTCAGTTTATGCTCGCCCAGGAGCTGCGTGATCTCTTCCGCGGTTGATTTCTGGACGCCCCAGCGCACGCGCGATTCGACGTCGGCGTCTAGGATTTTCGCCGCTTCGAGGTTGCGCTCCCATAGGGTTACGCCCTCTCTTTTGACCGGGATTAGGCGGATGTTCAGGAACGGGTAGCAGCGCTCCGCTTCCCACCCTATGCGCAGGTGGGCGCGGCTCAGGCCGGCTAAGTAGAGGTGCGCCAGCGAGCACTGCCGCTCCAGCATTACGCAGATGTCGAACGATTTGACCGTCAGCTCTTTGACCAACCTATTGAACTCTTCGCTGTAGAGCGAGAACTCCGCCGGGTTGAACTTAATCACGCGCACGTTTTTCAGCCCGTTCACGAACGAGCTGTACGCGGCGGGGCAGATGAAAGTCGTGTGGGAGTTTTTGTACCTGCCCAAGATGGAGAAGAGGTTTTCCAATTGGAAAATCATCTCTATCTTGTCTGAGGGCAGGACGAAGAGGATTTCCGAGCAGCGGCCAAGATCCGCCGGCAGCGCGGTGGGGCTCTTGTCGATTTTTTTGCGCAGCATGCGGTGGATGACCACTTTCGACAATGTGCTCCCCATCAGGCCGAAAACCAGCCTGCGGAAGCGCCCGGTCTTTTTAGTTTTGGTTTCCATAATATTTTAAAATAATTGATGGCGGGATGGCGTAATGTATATTATTTGTGTTTGCGTTGAAAAATATAATTTTCGGGGAGGGGGCGGGCGAGCGGCGTTGGGGCCGAGGCTCCCGCTCTTGTTGCCTATGACGTTGCCTTTTTGTATATATGCGGTGGCATTGGCCACGCGGATTTTCGGTTAAATCAGGGTTTTCGAGCCATGCTTGCTATTCTTAACTATATACTACTTATTGCCATCGCCGCCGCTTCCGCCGCCGGGGTCGTCAACGGCCTAGGGGACGACTACGATGATTTTGGCGGGTATACGGGGCTGCTGTTCCCCCTCTTAGCGTTCGGCGCCGTTTTTTGGCTGTCGCTGCGCCCGTCGAAGAAGAGGCTCGGCGCGCACGTTTTCTTATGGCCCGTGGCGGCGGCGCTGCTCTCCCGCACGCTCTTCGCCTCGTCCGGGGAACTGCAGGGCGTCTATCCGGTTATGCTCACGGTTGCGGCGGTGCTGCCGGCGCTTGTTAGGGCGGAGCCCGTGTGGGGCGCGGTGTTCGCTTTTTCGGCGGTTTTCTATACGGGGCAGGTGGCGATGGAGCGCAAGGCGGAGCTTTTAGGCCCCGCCGCCGTGGACATTTCGTCTTTTTTGCCGCAGCTCGAGTTTTTGGCGATGTCGTTTTTTGCGGGGTTCATCCCTTGGCTGATACTTCGGAAGCGCGCGGGCGCGCAGGAGCGGGAGTTCAACGCCACGCTGGAGGAGGTGCGCAACAACGCGCTCACCGACGCCATGGCGCGCACGCGCGAGCTTTCGGGGAAGGACGCGCCCAAGAAAAACGGCGGCCACTCCGGCGCGATGTCGCGCGGTTCCGGCTCGTTTATGCTGGACAGCGGCGCGGCGAACGACACCATCTCGCTCTTAAACGTCGGCGGCGAGGGGGTCAACGTGCAGCTCAAGTCGATGCTCTTCTTCATGCGCTACAACTTCAAGGCGCTGACGGCCGGCGTGTTCATCTACGACCCTTTGACGCGCATGCTCGTGCTCAACTGCTACGACACCAAGGGCGGGGTGCAGATCGTGGAGAACGCGCAGATCCCCTTCGGCGGGGGGGTCATAGGCTCGGTTGCCAGCGACAACAAGCTCTTTATGAGCGGCGACGTGTCGCTCTACCAAGGGGGCGAATTGCCCTACTACTCCCAGAGCGGGGGGGTGTGCTCCATCCTCGCCGCGCCGATAGTCGCCGACGGCAGCAAGGAGCTTCTGGGGGTGCTTGCGGTAGACAGCATAAACAAAAACGCCTTTACGGATCACGACAAGGAGCTCATGCGCCGCTTCGCCATAATCGCCGGCGCCCTCATCGTGAACATCCGCATGAGCGTCTCTCTCGAACAGGCCGCCAAGATGTTCAAGGCGCTCGCCGAGTTGAGCCACGAGTTCTCCATCGCGCTAAAGTTAGACGACATCTTTCGCGTGCTTATAGACATGGTGCCTAAAATCATCCCCGCCTGCTCGCGGACGATAGTGGTGTTGCACGATCCGGCGAAGAACAGCTTGAGGCTGCAGTACATCGGCGGCGCGGTGGGGGAGCTTACCGAGGGCATGGAGTTCCCGCCCGGCTCCGGCGGCGTGTACTCCTATGCGTTCAACAACAATTGCCCGGCGGTCGTGAGCGACTTTCAGGCGAAGAAGACATACCGGTTCATCCCCGACGAGCAGCAAAACCCGATGATACGCTCGCTCTTAGTCCTCCCGATAGTGGGCGGCGAGGATCGCAGGTGCGTCGGCCTCTTCTCTGCGGAGAGCGCTGCGCCCGGCCTCTTCAAGAGCGATTTAGAGCAGACGCTGAACACCATCGTGGAGAACGCCTCCGTGGCCGCCGCGAGGTCGGTGCTATACATGAAGATGGAGAAGTTAGCGACGACCGACGGCCTAACCGGCCTAAACAACCACCGCACGTTTCAGGAGATTGCGTCGCGCGAATTCGAGCGCGCGAAGCGCTACGGCCGCCCGCTCTCGATGCTCCTTACCGACATAGACCACTTCAAGTCGTTCAACGACACATACGGCCACCCCGTAGGCGACTTGGTGCTGCGCGAGATAGCCGGCTGCATAAGGTCCGCCGTGCGCGTAAACGACTTCCCCGCCCGCTACGGCGGCGAGGAGTTCGCCGTAGTCCTCCCCGAAACCGCCGAGCAGGGCGCTATGGTGATAGCCGAAAGGATAAGGCAGACGGTAGAAGCCCGGGTAATAGAGAGCGGCCAAAATATGCTGCGCGTAACCATAAGCATAGGCTGCGTAACATTCCCGACCTACGGGACGACGCAGCAAGAGATAATAGACTGCGCCGACAAAGCGCTGTACGCGTCTAAGAAAGGCGGCCGCAACAGAGCGACGCTTTATAATCCAAGCATGACGGTAGCCTCAAAGTAAGCCAGCAAAGTAAACATCCTAAAACGCCTAATTGATTTTGGCGTGATTTATATTAGAAGTTGACGTTGCTGTTGACGTTGACTTTGACGTTGACGTTGACGTTGACGTTGACGTTGACGTTGACGTTGACGTTAAAAAGTCAAATTCTTTTAAATCTTTTTCAGACGAAGCCTACGGCTTCATATGGTGTGGCGGCTAAAGCCGCCACACAAAGTCAA
>JAIRUL010000110.1 GCA_031254445.1 Chitinispirillales bacterium | reverse complement strand
AAAAGCATTTTAAAGAATTTGACTTTTCTTTTCCGTCATACATACATCCTCTTTCTCCGCATAAGCATCTCCCTATAAATCTTAAGATAATGCTTCTGCCTCCAAGATGCTATTACTCCGCTGTCAACCAATTCCGCGACTTTACACCCTGGTTCTGCGTCATGGATACAGTTGTTGAATCGGCACTGTCCGGTCACATCCTTAATCTCAGGGAAATGTTCTACGACGGTTTCCTCATCGACCGTCGGCACATCGACAAACGCGAATCCGGGGGTGTCGGCTATGAATGTCTCTTTGTTTAGCGCCCACAGTTTTATGTGCGTGGTGGTATGCGTGCCCCTGCCGCGAGCGCCGGATACGAGGTTTGTTTTGAATTCTACATGCGGAAAGATCAGCGAGAGCAGGCTCGATTTTCCCACGCCTGAGAGGCCGGTGAACGCGCTGGTCTTGCCTCGGCATTGGTCGATCAACTCGCTAATGCCTTGCTTTTTGGGGACGGATGTGTGCAGGGTTTTGTAGCCGATATTTCTATAGTGGCATTCCACCGCCTCAAGCTCCGCCGCCTCGCCGTCATTTAGCAAATCCCTCTTATTGAATACTATGACCGCTTCTATGCCGTAAGCCGTGCTTGAGAATAGGAATCTGTCGATGGCCTCCGTATCGAGGCTCGGGTGTTTAAAGCAGTTGACAAACACGACCTGCGACAGATTCGCCAGCGGCGGGCGCGGTAAAAAGCTTGTGCGCTCTTTCGTCTCGCATATAACCCCCTCGGCGGTGTCTTCGTTGATGATTTGCACGCGCACGGCGTCACCGGCGGATATGCGGAAGTTCCGCTTTTTTAGCAGCGCCCCTTTTACGGTGCAGCGCAGATCGTTTTTTTGCGTTGATACCATGTAGTAGTTTTTTTGCTCTTCGACGACGACCCCGTCAAGCGTTAGTTCCGGCATATCGCCCCGCCGCCGGCTGACGCCGCAGTATGCTTAAATCCCGCCGTCACTGCTTCCTCGCCACCTTGGTTTTCATATCCATCGCGACGAGCGACGGCGTTTGGTTCATGCTGATTGGGAACGCCGTGTATCCCGAAGACCAATGCCCGCCGCCCTGCGGAAAGTCGACAGAGCTTTTGGCTATCATAGAGTAGTCGCCAGGGGGCAGCGGGATGGAAATTTTGCTTTCGGGGTAGAGGGTGAACGTTACCCTGCGCGATGTTTTGCGGCTTATTATGCTGATATCGTATACGTAGCTTGCCGCCGCCGATAGCTGCAGGACGGAGAACTTTTTGTTCATCGCCTGCAGGACGGCCCCCTCCCACTCGATCCCCCCCAAAGGCGGCGGGTTGAACGCGGCGTTCCACTGCGCGGTGAACGCCGGCAGCGTGTCTATCGGCAATGCCCGCGCCGTACGCGCGGTGTTGTCAGGCTCTAGGCGAGGCGCGCAGCGGTCGAGGCCGTTTAAGGCCTCTTTGAGCGTGTTGCCCTTAGGAATCGCGGGTTCGGTCAGCCACTTCACGTACTTGTCGACCTCGTTTAACCAAAGCTGGAGCTGCAGTATCTTGCCCCTTTGCGCCTCCGGCAGCTTGTGCGCCGGCGCGGCCTCGAGCGCAAGCGCGGCGTACATCGCCGACGCCTCGCTGAAATTCCCGCTATTCTCCGCTAAGGCTGCGGAGTCCATCTTGCCCTGCGCCCCCCCGCAGCCGGAGAAAGCGAAGAGCGCGGCCAAGAGGGCCGTTACGGCCGCCGCGGAAACGGTTTTGCGCATAGAAAATCCTTAATCTTACGGTTATTGCCGGCAAAAACACCTCTTAAATACAATATATATTAACGTTACGGCAAAGAAGTATTTTTTCGCATTCTGAACGGCTTTGTTCCCCGGCCGCCCCCTAAAGGTACGCCCGCTCCCTCTCTTCCATAACCGCCCGCTCCGCCTTTTCGATGTGGTCGTACCCGATTAGGTGCAGGAGCCCGTGCACAAGGAGCCGCTTCAGCTCCTCCTCGTAGGAGGTTCCGTACCTTTTGGCTTGAACCTTGGCCCGCTGGAGGGATATGTATACCTCGCCCAGCAGATCCGGGTCGCCGAAGCAAAAGGAGAGGACGTCGGTTGGCTTGTCCTTGCCCCGGTACGCCCTATTGAGTTTTCGGATCATGTAGTCGGAGCAGAGTACGATTTCCGCCGCCTCGCCCGCGCGCACGCCCTCTCGTTTGTAGACGGACTTCGCAGCTTTCAGGAGCAGGCTTTTCGGATACGGCAGAGCCCGGTATTGGTGCGTTATTCGGATCATGATAATAAAAAAATACTACTTGCGCTTGGCGGGAAGTATATTTATTAGGAAGCGGGCAATGGCGGGGTCGGTATATTGCTTGGGTTAGTCATACGCGAGCCGGTTGATTTGTATTGGTCGAATAATCCGTGAGCATTAATCTAGGGGTATCCGCTGCCCATTGCTTTTAATCTAAAGTCGGAGGTATTAATGTCCGTGTTTCGCGGCGTGTCGTTTTGTGCGGTTTTTTTCTTGGCGCTGGCCTGTTCCGCCCCTATTTTTGCCGCCGTTGACGAGGTGGAGGAGCGGACGTGTACCGTTACCGGGGCTATTGGGAGCGTTCAGGTGCGCTACAATCCCGAATACAAGAAAGTGCAGAGGGCGCGGGCTGTCGCCAAGGGGCTTGCCGCTCAGGTTTCCGGCAGCATAACCTACGATTGGACTCCGCTGCGGCAGAACATGGTTGTGGGGGAGAAGTGCGAAATTATGACGGGGCCGGAGTCGGAACTAAGGCTTGAGACGGCCGACGGCACCGTTTTGCGGGTGGAGGAGAATACGCACATAGAGGTCGCGCAGTTGCAGGCGGTGACGAAGAAGCCGCGCGGCAAGAACGCGGAGCCGGAGACCTCCGTCAACGCGAGGTTCAAGGTTATTTTCGGCAACCTCATAGGCAACGTCAAGAAGCTAACGAGCGAGAAGCCCAACGTGAGGTTCGAGACGCCGACCGCGACGGCGGCCATCCGCGGGACGGTTATAGAGATAGAGGCAAGCAAGAACGCCAACACCGTCATAAGGGCTTTCGACGGGACGATTTTGGTCGCGCCCGCGGGCAGGGAGAAGTACGTGGAGGTCTCCGACAACAAGATGGTCGAGGTGGCGCCGAAGCAGAAAGCGATAATAGTGAGGGATATCCCCAAGGGCTACAAGCGCAAGGGTTTTCGGCTGAAGGGCGAGGGGCAGTCCAAGGGCGGCAAGAAGAAAAATGAAAAGCCCATCGAGGCGGACGATGTGGCCGTTAAGCTAAGGCTCGACTTAGGCGATGTCCCCGACACGCTCAGCGCCTACGTGGGCGACACGCTTACCATGCTGGGCCACCTAACGCCCCCCGACGCTAAGCTGAGCGTAAACGGCGTAATTGTCAAGCCCGATTCGGGCGGCGCGTTCGCGATATCCATCCCCGCCCCCGAATCCGGCGTCTTCCCGCTGAACATCATAGCCGAGAGCGAGACGATGGCCGAAGCCGTAATCCGCACCCTGCGGGTGGCTCACGTCCACACCGCTATCCGCCTGATAACCCCGGCCGAGGGCGCGATTGTCAATAAGCCCAAAGTCCGCATAAGCGGCACCGCCGAGCCGGGTTCAAAGGTAAACGCTTTAGGCGTAACGCTGACCGTAAACCGTGACGGAACTTTCAGCGGAGAGGTAGGCATACCGCCCCGCGAGGGGAATGTAAAAATACAGGTAGAAATAGTAAACCGGGAGGACAACGCCGTGTGGATAGAGAGGAATATAAGGTATAAAAAGTAGGTGTTGATGTTGATTTTGATGTTGATTTTGATGTTGATGTTGATGTTGATTTTGATGTTTATGTACCGGTTTTTGCGCCCCGTGGGCGCATGTGTTAAAACAGTATCCTCCCCCGTTTCTTCTTTTGGGGGAGGATATTGATAGGCGGGGGCTAATATATCGGGGCGTTACGGGGCAGAGCCCCGTCCCCAAAAGAATTAAAAGATAAAGATTTTGAATTTAATCTTTTAAAGAATTTGACGGTATGAGCCCCGTCCCCAAAAGATTTAAAAGATAAAGAATTAAAAGATTTTGAATTTAATCTTTTAAAGAATTTGACGGTGTGAGCCCCGTCCCCAAAAGAATTAAAAGAGTTTGAATTTTATTTTAAAGGCTTTGACTTTCATCTTTTGACTTTAATGACTTTGATGAACCAATACAAAATAAGAAACATCGCCATAATCGCCCACGTAGACCACGGTAAAACCACTTTGGTAGACGAGCTCTTCCGCCAAAGCGGTATGTTCCGCGAGAACCAGCAGGTCGCCGAGCGCCTCATGGACTCCATGGATCTCGAGCGCGAGCGCGGCATCACGATTGCGGCCAAAAACGGCTCGTTCCGCTATCGCGGCCACCACGTCAACATCATCGATACCCCCGGCCACGCCGACTTCGGCGGCCAGGTCGAGCGGGTGCTCAAGATGGCCGACGGCGCGCTTCTCGTGGTTGACGCGCAGGAGGGTCCGATGCCGCAGACGTACTTCGTCCTCAAGAAGGCGCTGGCGCTCTCGCTGCCGATAATCGTCGTCATCAACAAGATAGACAAGCCTGCGGCGCGGCCCATTTGGGTGCTAGACCAAGTGTTTGACCTATTTGTCAAGTTAGACGCGCCGGACAATGTGCTCGACTTCCCCGTCGTCTACGCCTCCGCCAAGGACGGCTACGCGAAGAACGACCCCGACGACGACAGCGACGACATGATACCGCTCTACGAGATGATAGTCAAGCACATCCCGCCGCCTTTGGGCGACGAAAACGCGCCGCTGCAGATGCTCGTCAGCTCCATCGACTACTCCCCGTACATGGGCCGCCTCGGCATCGGCAAGATTACCGCCGGGACGCTCAACGTCAACAAGGAGATAGCGGTCTGCATGCGCGACGGCTCCATGATCCCCGCGCGCATCACCAAGGTGTTCGCTTTCGACGGCGTGCAGAAAGTGCCGGTAGAAATAGCCGCGGTCGGCCACATCGTGGCCGTGGCCGGGATGGACGAGGTGACGGTGGGGGTGACATTCACCGACCCCGATAACCCGAACCCGCTGCCGCCGATAGAAATAGACCCGCCCACTATATCGATGAACTTCATCCCCAACGACTCCCCGTTTGCGGGGACCGAGGGGAAGTTCGTTACGTCTCGGCACTTGCAGGATAGGCTTATGCGCGAGATTCTGTCTGACGTAGCGCTAACGGTCGAGCCGCTTAAGGACGCGGTTGGATATAAGGTATCGGGCCGCGGCGAGTTGCATTTGTCAATACTGATAGAGCGTATGCGCCGCGAGGGCTACGAGTTTCAGGTGACGAGCCCGCAGGTCATCATGCACAAGGACGACGCCGGCAAAACGCTTGAGCCGTACGAGGAGCTGACGGTCGACGTAGACGAGAAGTACGCCGGCACGGTGATAGAAAAGATAGGCTCGCGCCGAGGCATCATGCACGAGATGGCGCAGGAAAACGGCATGGCGCGCATGACGTTCAAAATCCCCACCCGCGGGCTTTTAGGCTACAAGGCGGAGTTTATGACCGACACCAAGGGCATGGGCGTGATGAACTACGTATTTTTGGAGTACGGCGCATACGCCGGCGACATCCGCACGAGGGCAAACGGCGTGCTGATAGCGAAAGAGCCGTGCGTATCGGTCGCCTACGCGCTGTTTAACCTGCAAGATCGCGGGAAGATGTTCGTAGGCCCTGGGGTCAAGATTTACAGAGGGATGATAGTTGGCGAGCACTGCCGCGCGAACGATTTAGTTGTCAATCCGGGAAAAGAAAAAAAGCTGACAAACATGCGGGCCGCAGGTTCGGACGAAAACGTAATCCTGACCCCGCCCTTTGAGATGAGCTTAGAAGACTGCATAGCCTATATAAGCGAGGACGAGCTTGTGGAGATAACGCCGCAGAACATTCGGTTGAGAAAGAGGGATGGGAAGTACTAACAATTATCCTTTAAATAAATTGATGGCCAACAACAAACGCTAGGATCAACCCATGACCAACAGATGCAAAAAATGCGACGCCTACTGTTGCCGCCACGTGGCTATAGGTATCGACACTCCGAGCTGCGAGGAGGACTTTGACCACATACGCTGGTATTTGCGCCACAAGAATATTTGGGTGTCTATAGACTTTGACGGCAACTGGATAGTTGAGTTCAAGACCCCATGCCGCAGCATTGCCGCAGACTACAAGTGCGCGGACTACAAGAATAGGCCGCAAATTTGTAAAGATTACCCGGGTGAAGATATGTGCGAGGGAGAGACGGATGAGCCGTCCTACACAGAATTGTTTAAAAATGTTGGGGAATTTGAGGAGTATTTGGGAAGACTTTAAATTTAATCTTTTAATCTTTTAATCTTTTAATCTTTTAATCTTTTAATCTTTTAAAATCAAATTCTTTAAAATCTTTTTCAGACGAAGCCTACGGCTTCATAACGTGTGGCGGCTAAAGCCGCCACACAAAGTCAA
>JAIRUL010000104.1 GCA_031254445.1 Chitinispirillales bacterium | reverse complement strand
TTGACTTTGTGTGGCGGCTTTAGCCGCCACACGTTATGAAGCCGTAGGCTTCGTCTGAAAAAGATTTTGACTTTTATCTTTACCCCACAACAATATTAACTAACTTTCCCGGAACGACTATAACTTTCCTCACCGTCTTCCCCTCGACAAACGGCTTAACCTTATCGACCATAAGCGCCGCCGCTTGCAGCTCTTCTTGGTTCGCGTCGCGAGCCGCCTCAAACTCGCCCCTCAGCTTCCCGTTGACCTGCACGACCACCGTGGCCACGGCATCCTGCGTCAGCGCCTCGTCCCACGACGGCCACGTGGCGTTGACTAGGAAACCCTCTCCGCCGAGCATCTCCCAAAGCTCGTCGCCGATGTGGGGGGCATACGGGCTTATCAGTTTGACAAAGGCTAATAAATCCTCCCTTGACGCGCCCTTTGCGCCAAGCTCGTTTACGAACTCCATCATCGCCGCGACGGCGGTGTTGAACTTCATCGCTTCTAGGTCGCTTGTTACTTTCTTTATCGTCTTATGGCGGATTCTAGCGTTGACCTCGTCTCCGATTCCCCCATTTTCGACGAACTCGGCTACTAGGCGGTAGAGCCTGCGCAAAAAGCGGCTGCAGCCCTCTATCGCGCGCGGATCCCAGGGCTTGGGCAGCTCGAACTCGCCCATGAACATCTCGTATATGCGCAGCACATCCGCGCCGTACTTGGCCACGACCTCGTCGGGGCTTACGCCGTTTAGCTTCGACTTGGCCATCTTCTCTACCTCCACCGTCAGTTTCTCGCCGGTCGACTTTAGGCGGGCTCCGCCGTTTGCGAATTCGACTTCGGAGAATTCGTGGTACTTGCCGGCGCCATCGGTATATGTAGATGCGAGGACGATCCCTTGGTGGCGCAGCTTTTTGAACGGCTCTTTCGTCGACACGTACCCCAAATCGTACAGCACCTTGTGCCAGAAGCGCGCGTAGAGCAGGTGTAAGACGGCGTGTTCTGCGCCGCCTACGTATAGGTCTACGTTCATCCACTGCTTCTCGGACTCCTTGCTCCAGGCGGCCTCCTTGTTTTTGGGGTCTAGGTAGCGCAGGTAGTACCAGCACGAACCTGCCCACTGCGGCATAGTGTTCGTCTCGCGCTTGGCCGGCGCGCCGCACTTAGGGCAAACTGTATTTATCCACTCCTCTATCGTTGCAAGCGGCGACTCCCCGGTGCCGGACGGTTCGTATTTGTCTACCTCAGGGAGCATGACCGGCAACATCTCCTCAGAGACGGGGACAACGCCGCAGGATGGGCAGTGGACGACGGGTATAGGCTCGCCCCAATAGCGCTGGCGCGAAAAGATCCAGTCCCGCAGTTTGTAGCTTACGGCGGCCTTGCCGCAGCTATTCTCTTCAAGCCACGCGCTCATCTTACGCTTGGCATCGTCCGTCGAAAGGCCGGTAATAAAGCCGGAGTTGACGCTTACCCCCTTCGCGGTAAAGGCCGCGCCTTCGGGGATTTCGCTTTTGTCCGTCGGCGCGACCACTTGCCTAATGGGCAGGCCAAACTTCACGGCGAACTCGTAGTCCCTGTCGTCGTGCGCGGGGACGGACATTATCGCGCCCGTGCCGTATCCGGCTAGGACGTAGTCGGCTATCCATATCGGTATCGGCTCGCCGCTCACCGGATTCTTCGCCGACGCGCCGGTGAAGACGCCGCTCTTCTCCTTCGACAACTCGGCGCGCTCGAGGTCGCTCTTCATCCGCGCGGCCTCTTGGTACCTCTTCACCGCTTCCGCTTGGCCATCTGTAGCAATCTCGGCGACAAGCGGATGCTCCGGCGCGAGCACCATGTAGGTCGCGCCGAAGAGCGTATCCGGGCGCGTCGTGAAGACCTTGATCTCCTTGCCCTCCGCCTTGCCGCCCGCCACGCGGAAGACCGCCTCCGCGCCCTCCGAGCGGCCTATCCAATTGCGCTGCATCATAAGCGTGGATTCGGGCCAGTCGACCTCGCTCAAATCTTCAAGCAGCCTATCGGCGTAGGCGGTAATCTTTAGTATCCACTGCCGCAAATCCTTCCGCTCGACCGATGCCCCGCAGCGCTCGCACTTGCCGCCTGCGGCCTCCTCGTTCGCGAGGCCAACCTTGCAGGAAGGGCACCAGTTTATCGGCATCACGCCCTCGTAGGCGAGGCCTTTTTCGTAGAGTTTGAGGAAAATCCACTGCGTCCACTTGTAATACTCCGGGTCGGTGGTATTCACCTCGCGATTCCAGTCATACCCGAAGCCTATGGAATTGATCTGGCGGGTAAAGTTGGACACCGCCTTTTCGGTGGTGACGCGCGGGTGGATGCCCGTCTTTATCGCGAAATTCTCGGCAGGAAGCCCGAAGGCGTCCCAACCCATAGGATGCAGGACGTTATAGCCGTTCATGCGCTTGTAGCGGCTTATAATGTCGGTAGCGGTGTAACCCTCGCAGTGGCCGACGTGCAGGCCGGAGCCGGAGGGGTACGGAAACATGTCGAGGGCGTAAAATTTGGGTTTTGACGGATCCGGGTCGTATTCCGTTTTGTAAAGGTCGGCGGAATGCCAGCGGGATTGCCATTTGGGTTCAATGTCGGAGGGAATGTAATTGTTGTTGTTTTTGTTATTGTCGGTGGACATGGGAATCTCCTTAAGGTCAAAGTCTTTTAACGTCTTTTTTCAGACGAAGCCTATAAAAGTCAAATTCTTTTAAATTCTTTTTTCAGACGAAGCCTACGGCTTCATAACGTGTGGCGGCTAAAGCCGCCACACAAAGTCAACATCAACTTATTCTAAGTTCCCCCTAAAGTACTCAATCGTCTTAACCAACCCATCCCTTAACTTCACGTTCGGTTCCCATCCTAACTTCTCTTTGGCTAACGTAATGTCAGGACGCCTCTGCTTCGGATCGTCTGACGGCAAGGGTTGGTAGATAATCTTTGATTTGCTGGATGTCAACGATATTACCTCTTCGGCTAACTGCTTAATTGTGAACTCGCCGGGATTGCCTATGTTGATAGGCCCGATAACGCCCTCCGTATTCATCAGCTTAATCATCCCATCAATCAAATCATCCGCATAGCAAAACGACCGCGTCTGCGACCCATCACCGTATATCGTTATATCGTTTCCTTTTAGCGCCTGCACTATAAAATTCGACACTACCCTGCCATCGTTTGGGTGCATACGGGGGCCATAAGTGTTGAAGATGCGCATTACCCTTATGTCAACCTTGTTCATGCGGTGGTAATCGAAGAAGAGCGTCTCGGCTACCCGCTTGCCCTCGTCGTAGCAGGAGCGCACGCCTATGGGGTTGACGTTGCCCCAGTATGTCTCTTTCTGCGGGTGCTCGCTCGGGTCGCCGTAGACCTCCGATGTCGACGCTTGCAGCACGCGCGCGCGCACGCGCTTCGCTAACCCCAAAACGTTTATCGCGCCCATCACCGATGTCTTGATCGTTTTGACGGCGTTGTACTGGTAGTGAACGGGCGAAGCCGGACACGCCAGATTGTAAATTTGGTCAACCTCAACGTACATTGGGAACGTTACGTCGTGGCGCATAAGCTCAAAGTTGTGGAGATCAATAAGGCGCTCCACATTCTTCTTACGACCGGTAAAATAATTATCCAAGCAGATGACATCGTGCCCCTGCCCCACAAGCTTCTCGCAAAGGTGCGAACCCAAAAAGCCCGCCCCCCCGGTCACCAAAATCCGCTTAGTTTTCATCGTTCCCTTTCTTGTTGGTAGTACATTACGCCATCAATACATTGACCCCGCTGCCACAATCAAATCGCCGTAATCTTAACCCCCTCCATCAGCTGCCAAACCTCCTCTAGCGTAACGATGCCCGGCCCTTCGTGCAGGCTTTTCGACGACCCGCAGGCCACCGCCATCCTGCACATTTCGGCGAAAGCGAACTTTCGCTTTTGCGCGACTATGATGCCGGCCGCGAGCGCGTCGCCGCAGCCGACCGTGTCTACGGTCTTTACATCGGGCGGCGAACACAGAAGGCACTGCTCCTCGTGGATCGCGATTACCCCGTCTTCGCCTAAGGTGATGAAGACGTACTCCACGCCCATGTCTATGAACCGCTTGCCGCTCAGGGCGATGTGGTGGACGCCTTTGATTTCCATCTCGAAGAACTCCCCGAGCTCCGTTAGGTTGGGCGTGATGATTTGCGGGGCCGCCCGCGCGCCGGTTTTGAGGGCCATGCCGCGGGTGTCTAAGAGGCAGCGCGCGCCCTTTTTCCTGAAGTCGGTTATCACGCGCGAGTAGGCGTCGTCGTCGAAACCGCTCGGCAGGCTTCCGCTGAAACACCAGTAGTCGCCGCCCTCGGCGTATTCCGCTAAAAAGCGCAGGAAATCCTCTTGCAGCCTGACCGGCAGGGCGTGCGAGACGCTGTTTATGTGCGTGACGCACTCCGCCTGCGAATCGTAGAGCGTGATGTTGACGCGCGTGCTCCCGGGAGCCTCGTAAAGAAGCGGTTTTATGCCGTGGTCGCTAAGGAAAGCGCCGAAGCGGCGGATGTCGTTTTTGGGAATCAGCCCGGCGAGCGCCACCTCCTCGCCTAGGGTGCGGATCACGCGCGCCACGTTTAGCCCCTTGCCGGCTGGCACCGTGTACGACGGCACGTTTAAGCGCGTCGTGCCGTGTTCAAAGCCGTCTATCCGGCAAACCATATCTACGGCCGGATTAAAAAGGGTGCAAATTATCAAGTAAATAGCCTCTTGTTGGTAACGATACGGCACGATACAACTATAGAGGATAGAATATAATAAAAAGCGCATAGAATAACAATAAAAAAATTTATTACCGCGACCTGCCCAATGCGCCGCCACCCACAAATATTTTGCCTATTCTATCGGCAATAATATATATTTTATACGTTGAGTAGTATTAATTGAGCCCATCAATACAATACATAACCGTTTACCCGCAATAAAGGAGTTACAGCATTATGCAGTCCCAAAGCATGGAGTTCCAGACCGAGGCGAAGCAGCTTCTTCATCTGATGATCCATTCGCTCTACAGCCACAAGGAGGTCTTCCTCCGCGAGCTGATTTCCAACGCCTCCGACGCGCTTGACAAGCTGCGGTTCGAGGCGCTTACCGACGCGTCGCTCGGCGGCGGCGCGGAGCTTGCCGTGCGCGTTAAATTAGACAAGGCGGCCAAGACCATCACTATTTCCGACAACGGCATAGGGATGACGCGCGACGAGGTGATCGAAAATTTGGGAACCATAGCGCGGTCGGGCTCCAAAGCGTTCTTGGAGAAGATGACCGGCGACCAAAGATCCGACTCCAACCTCATCGGGCAGTTCGGCGTTGGCTTTTACTCCGTGTTCATGGTGGCCGGCAGCGTCAAAGTCGTAACCCGCCGCGCAGGGGGCGACGCCGGCGCGGTGATGTGGGAGTCGAGCGGGGAGAGCTCCTATACCCTAAGCGGCGCCGAGCGGGAAGGGCACGGGACGGACGTCATTATATACCTGAAAGATGACGAAATCGAGTACGCGGAGGCGTGGCAGGCGCGCTCGCTCATCAAAAAATACTCCGACTTCATCGCGTTCCCGATATATTTACCGAATGACAAGGGCGAGGAGGAGGCCGTCAACCAAACAAAACCGCTGTGGCTGCGCGCGGCCTCGGAGATAACGCCGGAGCAGTACGAGGAGTTCTACCATCAGGCGCTCGGCGGGCACGGCAAGCCGCTGTGCACGATGCACAACAAGGCGGAGGGCGTCCTCGAATACTCGTCGCTCCTATTTATCCCCGCGCAGCCGGCGTTCGACCTCTTTTCTTACGAGCGCAAACACGGCGTGAAGCTGTACGTCAAGCGCGTCTTCATAATGGACAACTGCAAGGAGCTTCTGCCCGAGTACCTGCGCTTCGTGCGCGGCGTGGTGGATTCCGAAGACCTGCCGCTCAACGTCTCGCGCGAAATGCTTCAGAAAAACGCCACGATGGAGCGCATATCAAAAGCGCTCGTGTCAAAAATCCTCGGGAAGCTTAAGGAATTGGCGGAGAGCGAGCCGCAGGCATACAAAGATTTCTGGAAAAACTTCGGCGCGGCGCTGAAAGAGGGGCTGCACAGCGATTATGAGAACCGCGACAAGTTGTTGGAATTAGCACGGTTCCAGTCGTCGATGGGCGACACCGCGGACGATTTGGCGTCGCTAAAGCAATACGTGGGCAGGATGCGCGAGGATCAGAAGGAAATCTACTACATCACCGCCGAAACCCGCGACATCGCGCAGAAGAGCCCGCACCTCGAGATTTTCAGGGCAAAGAGCATCGAGGTGCTGTACCTTGTAGACCCTATTGACGAGTGGGTAATCGGCGGCATCAACAACTACGAAGGAAAACCGCTGAAGCCCGTCAACCGCGGCGACTTAGACCTCGGCCCGCTCGGCAAGGAGGAAGCGGAGAAGCAGGAAGCCGCCAAATCGGAGCTCAGGGGGCTATCCGGCCGAATAAAGGAGATCCTCGCCGACCTAGTGGAAGACGTGCGCGTGACCAGCCGGCTGAAGGACAGCCCCGCCTGCTTGGTGGCCGGAGCGAACGCAGCCGGCGCGCATATCGAGAAAATCATGAAAGCAATGGGCCAGGAGGTTCCGGCCGCGAAGCGGGTATTAGAGATCAACGCGGAGCACCCCATCATCGTAAACATAAACGCGCGCAACGCGGAAAACCCGGCCGCGCCGGAGCTTGAGGACTGGGTAAGGCTCCTGTACGACGGGGCGCTGATAGCGGAGGGGAGGCCGGCGGAGGATCCGGCGGCATACTCTAAGCGGGTGAACGCGATGCTGGCGAAAGTTACGCAGGGAGGGTAAGGGCGGCGTTCAGCGCGCAGCGATTAGTAATGGAACAATGAATAGATTTATCGGCAAAACCTGAACGCTGCGCGCTGTGCGCTGAACGCCGCGCGCTGAAAAGAGCTTCCTATGAGCACTATCGCCCTCATCACCGACTTCGGCACCGACGACTGGTTCGCCGGCGAGCTTAAGGGCACCGTCCTCTCCATCAACCCGCAGGCTGTGCCTGTGGACTTGACCCATGCGGTACAGCGTGGGTACATACGGGAGGCGGCGTTTATCCTTTTAGCTTCCTACCGCAGCTTTCCCGAGAACACAGTCTTTCTCTCGGCGGTGGACTACGGCAGCACCCGCACCCGCGTGATCGCCGCGAAGACGGCGTCGCACATATTTCTTGCGCCCGACAACGGGCTGCTCTCGTGGGTGCTGCGGCGCGAGAATTCGGCTGAGGTGCGGGAGGTAAACATAGACGAGTACCTGCTGCCGTCGGGCTGCGCGACGTTCCCGGCCCGCGACCTCCTAGCGCCGCTCGCCGCGGGGCTTTCGGACTGGCTTGACTTCGGCAGCTGCGGCGAGGAGACGGGCGAGTACGTGGCGCTCCACTGGCCGGAGCCGGAGCTCGGCAAGGGCACGGCGGAGGCGGCGGTAATCTACGTAGACAGGTTCGGCAACGCGATAACCTCGATAAGCCCGAGGGAGGTGGTCTTCGCCTGCGGGGACAAGGCCGCGTGCATCTTGGAGGAAGACCGGCGCATACCCATCGGAAACCACTACAGCGATGTCCCGATATGGAGCGCGGTGGCCTACCCCGGGTCGGCGGGGCTTATGGAGATAGGGGTAAACGGCGGGAGCGCGGAGGAGCTTTTGGGGTTAGACGTGGGCAGCAGCGTCTGCTTTACGGCGCACTGACGCCGCGCCCTCACTCCGTATTCGACGCGATAATTTCAAACACCTTGTCCTGCAAAGCCGGCATGTCTATCGGCTTAAAGAGGTGGTCGTCCATGCCGGCGTCGAAGCAGAGGTCTATGTCCTCCTTGGCGTCGTTGCCGGTCATTGCGATAATTGGGATTTGCTTCGCCCACGCCACGTCCATTGAGCGGATTTTGCGCGTCGCCTCGTATCCGTCCATCACCGGCATCTGTATGTCCATAAGTATCAGGCTGTAGGCTCCGGGGCTGCTCTCGAACTTGTCGCAAACCTCCTGGCCGTTTACGGCGAACTCGAACTTTACGCCGGTGCCCTCGAAGTACATCGCGATAAGTTCTCGGTTGACCTCTACGTCCTCGGCTAAGATGACCTTGCGCTCTTTCATCTTTACGGTCTCGGGGACACGCCTTATCGGAACGATTGTTTTGCGCGGCAGCGGAGGCGAGGTTGGCTTTGGCATTGATATATGGGTTAGCGTTTCGCTTTTCGGAGCGGCAGCCGGCGGGGCAACAAGCGATGCCGGAGCCGGAGCGCTGTTTGATAACGCTATGGCGCCGCTTGGCGAAGCCGATGTTTGCTCGGGCGCGGCAACAGGGCTATGGGCGGCCGCCCCGGCGTCTTTGTCGGCGGAGCTACCGGTTTTGACAGCGGCGCCGCCAACTGTAACGGCAGCAGCGTTATCAGCGCCGGCAGCCGCATCGTCAACCTCCTCGGCAACCGCATCGTTAAACTCGGCAGCCGCGCCGTCAACTTCGGCAGCCGCATCATCGTCAACTTCGGCAGCCGCGCCGCCGGCCTCGTTATCGCTCGCCGCCTCCGCCGCGTCGGCAAGCATGTTTAACGGCACCGCGATAGTCTCTTCGTACTCGGCGTTTTCGTCGCCGTGGACAGCAAACGTGTCGCCGTCATCGGCGTCGGCATCCGGCGCGCCGCTATCCGCCGGTTTGCCGCTCTCGCCGGCCGCCAAGCCGGCGGCAGCGGCGGGCTGCCCGTCGGCTGCCGACGGTTCTTCATCAAGCTTCAGCCCCGTTCCGGCGCCCCTGA
>JAIRUL010000075.1 GCA_031254445.1 Chitinispirillales bacterium | reverse complement strand
AACAACCACCCGATTTTTCTGAAAAAAGGCAGTTTCTTCCCCCCCCCATCGTCCGGAATCACAAAAAAACGGGCGTTGGGCAGCTCATCCAAATCCCACCTATGAAGAATCCCACCGCCAGAGGCTACATAAGGCGTTGGCTCGGTCGTCCAAGCCATAGGGTCCATGTCCGCGACCTGGCCGAGAACCACGAGCCCATCCGGGTCGAGAAAATCGGGGTACTTCTTATCAACCGGAACGACCGGGATGGTGACAAAATACGGGCTTTCCGGCGCATCCGGCGAAATACACCCTACCACATACCAGCTCCCATCCGGTGAAAAGCTCTGATGCGCAAGCATCATGCGCTCCATATAAAAAAGAGACGCTAACGGTTCCAAGTCTTGGCTAAACGAGATTACCTGCTCATCCTTTTTCTTCGGGTCGGCAATATCCCACCGCACGATGGTCAATTCGTGAACCCCAAAGGCATTTTCCTCTATAATCGCCCCCAAAGGCCACTTTGGATGAATCGCGATATCTTGTACCCTGCCGATACGGTTAGAATTGCAGTTAAATCCCTCCGAAAACGCGCGCGGCAACGGCTGGCTACCATCCATGCACAAAATTTTATGCCACTCCCACTCATACACAAACAGTTTTTTGTTGTGGACAAACCACCTGCGGTGCAATGGAAAATCTAATATATTTTCGGTTTCACCGGTATATACCGCTTCGCCAATATCCACGAACTGCCGCCCCTCGAGCCTCGCAATATGCAGATACTCTGCCTGCAGTCCACTGTCGTCGTCTCTATCGACCAACGTCGCAACCGCAAATAATTTATTCTGCGGATCTAAAAAGCTAACCCCTGTAATATAGTCGGCAGTCAACGCGCCTAATTCTGCGGTAACCGATTCCCCGGTTTCAATGTCAGCTATCACCACCGCACCGTCTTGAGAATAAATGACCTTTCCGTCTGCATAATTCGAGCCAAACCGATAAGAAAACCGATCATCTACCCCCTCATCGCAATTTTGGGCGACCATTTCGCACTCCGGCTCTTTGCCAATGTCGCCGAATTTTATAAGCGCAATGCCCCTGCTGTGCTCGTCAAGGGGCTCAACGCTGTGGTCATCAAGGGTTCCGACGGCGTTGGGCTCAGGGACGGAAAATATCTGCTTGACGGTTGTCATGCCAACAGTATGGTGTTGGGGGGCAAAGTGCTTGATGCCTTCTTTTACGAGGATGTGGTGTGTTACCTCTACCTCATCTTCTAGGTTTTGCATATATCGCCTCCTGGCTGATGGTTCTCATTTTTTAATCCAACACGATTCGCTTATTTTGGTCACGCCAGCCCATGACATCAATAATATACGCTCCCTTCGGAAAAACGTCTTTATTCCTCAATGAGAGGCTCTTGCTGCCGGTGATTTTAAAACCCGCAACGATGTTGCCTTGCAAGTTTAGCACCATTATCGTCCATTGGCCGGTCTTACTAGGCAATGACACATTCAGCGTTCTACCTTTTACGGCAATCATTGGAGGGGATGGTGGCATTACTGCTATGTTGTCATGGCCGCTGAAGAGGCGCACGTTCCTTACCTTCACGGTTGCTGACGGCGGCAGCGTTCCTATGCTCAACACCAACGGCGCGGTTATAGCATTATCACCCGTTATTGAGAATAGCATTTCATAGCCGTCCCATTGGTCGTAAGATTAAATTTACCGGATACGTGCTTCTTTCCAGTCGAAGGCGACGTCTTAGACCCAGGTTCTTCAATCAGTGCCTCGATGCTAACCAGCTCCCCACTATCAGCAGAGACCGTACAACTCACATAGGCTTCAAAGGTCCGTCGATAAGAATCTTTCGGATCAAGCAGTATGTTCCTCAGCACAATTTATGTACCATCGTCAGCGTTCGGCAATGACAGTGCATTGGTTTCGCTACTTGAGATATTCCGCCGCGATGCGTCGCTGTTCCGCTGCCGACAACTGAGCTCCCAATATTGGCTGTTGGTGTCTACTCAAACCCGTATTCCTCCATATGCTCCGAGATGATTATGATCGCCAGTATTTGCGGTAAGTACTCGTTTGTCTCCTCCGCCAGCCACTTCCTTTTGTACAGATACCAAAAATCGCGATTATTCACCGGGTCGGGGATGCGCTTCAACGCGTTGATAATCCGGTTTTCGCCCGCATTGTAGGCGGCCATGCAGAGCATTACGGAGCTTTTTGAGCCAAAAATAGCTATTAAGTCCTTAAAGTACGCCGCGGCGGCGTAGGTGGATTTTTCGGGGTCGGTGCGCTCGTCACGGTGGGTGGAGACATCAAGGCCGTAGGTGCGGGCCGTCGTTGGCATGAATTGCCACAGCCCCTTCGCCCCGGCGGGGCTAAGCGCCTGAGGGTCTAGGCCGCTTTCGACGATGGAGACGTAGGCGAGGTCGAGCGGGATGTTTTTTTCGGTAAAAACGCGGCGGATCATTGGAAAATAGTGCCTCCTACGCTCCATATACGTGGCCACGGTGCGCTTCTTGTTGCCGGTGTATTGGGCAATGTAGTACTCGACGCGATCGAGCATTTCGGGGGGGATTTGGTAGTCGCGCTCGCCGAATCGCCGGAGTATCGCGTCTATCCTCACCTCCACGTCAGACCGGTCGCCGGTGGGTATACCGGCCCCGACCATGCCGATATCGTCTTCGGTGGCATCAAGAGAGGACTCTCCGTGCACGAACGCAAACCTTTTGGGCGGCGATGACGATGACGGCTTTGTTTTGCCGAAGCCCACCGATGTAAACAATACCATCGTTATCAGTGCCGCCAGTGCGACAGCGGCGATGACTGCGGTAACGATGTGTTTGGGGACAGCAGGCGCTTTGACGGTAACCGTCGCGGCGGCCGCAGGCGCATTGTTCTTCGGAATCGGGATAGGCGTAAGGAGCAGCGTGGAGGTTGCAGCCGATGCCGCTGACATCTGCTGGATATCAGCATTATAGCGCTCAGGTACGGCATTGGCGGCCGCTCCGGCATTTTCGGCGTCGCCGCCGCAAACCACCCGAAACCTTGGGCCGCTTTGCCCTAGGCCTATCTCGTCGCCCTCTTTTATGGCGCGCTCGCCCTGTACCCTCCCGCCGTTGACGTATGTGCCGTTGGTACTCTGCATATCCTGCAGGAGCAGCCTATCGGGCGTCACGTAGATGAGCGCATGATACCCCGACACACACCTGTCGTCTGCCGACAGCGCGACGGTGTTGCTCGGGTGGCGGCCCAAGCTTGTCGTCCCCGCAAGCGGGATGGGATGCTCGCCTTTTTTGTCTAATCTTTTTATGTAAAAATCCATTTTACCGCTACCCTACCCTATAGTTTTATAAGTATCCCTTGAAAATACAATATATGCGGTATGGATTCAAAATAAGGAGAGTGTAAATAATTTCCTATACGTTATATCTTCCCGCCATCACCTCCGCCCCCGCAACATCTTCTCCGGCACCTCAAACCCCCTAACAATAGACTCATCAAACAGCGCCGTTGCATTGCTCTGGACGATGGACGTCACGTGGGCGGTATAGATGTTTTGGACATTCACGGACCACCGGGCGTTGTATCGGTTTCTTGCCTGCGGTTCGATTTTGGCGGCGTCAAAGAGGCGTAGGAGCGACCACTCGCCTGAGAAGCGGAGCTCGCCGGCGTCTTTGCCTGCGGACGTAATGCGCATGACGATGGTCTCGGCAGCACCGGATGAGCGGGTCACGGTTACGGGGAGTCCGCCGGAGAAGTCGAAGTTCTTGTCCCCGAAGGCAAAGCTCACTGTGCCGGAGCTGGACATGAACGGGGAGAATGAGACGTCCTGCTGCGCCGCGCCATCGTTTCTGAAAAAGGCTGCGGCTATATTGTCGGCACGGTTTATGCAGAGCAGAGCGTTGTCGCTTACAAATATAGATATCGGCGGCGTTGCGACGGGTACCCAGCCTTTGGGCGTCCGCTCAATGATGCCGGAGAGGTTTTTGTCTAGGTGCTTCCACAGCGTCCCGCTTTGCGGTTTGAAGAATTCCTCGAAGTCGCGGTACGGCGCATCGGGGGCGTTTTTGTTGAACGGGTAGCGTCCGGCCAGCTTGTCGTTGAAGTATTTGTAGACCTCGGCAGACCAGGCGTCCTCTAGTTCAGCGGATACGGCTTTGGCTAGTACCTCCGCAGCTTGGTTGAGCGGGTCTTCGAGTAGGCGCTTGACGACGTAGGAGGCCTCGGTGGGTATGTTGGCGTAAGCCTTGGCGAGGTTTTGGCGGGCTTGCGATATCGGGTTTTCCCCGCGCGACGTGAAAACGACGCCCGCGCCGCCGCGCTCGGCGCATTGTTTTATCGTTTTCGACAGCTCGCTCAGGCTATTGCGGTAGCCCATAAACCCGTCCCCAGTTAAAAATTCTTCGATGGGTTCAAAGGTCTTTTTCGCTTCAACAAAGGGATCCGGCATATTCTGCGTGAAGCTCATGAGGTCGCTGCGTAATTTATTTGTCATGGCGGAGGCCTTACCTTTAATATCGGCGATCGATGTTTTTTTAGACGGAGCCCCGGGCATCGCGGCATCGCTGCGGGGTTGCGTCGCGAGGGAGCAAGCTATGGTGAGCGCCCTGCCCACTTCGGATTTTTGCGTTGAGAGCTTTTCGAGGTCTCCGGCGAAAGCGGTCAAATCGGCCGGGAGGTTTACCGTGGCGGAGCGGATAAAGTCCAGCCACCGATTGCGCAAATCGCCGGTGTAGAGCACCACAAGTTCGGAGAGCAAGGCTTTCTCGTCCACCGGTGCCCTCGACGGCCCCGTTACCCAATTGTTGAAGGGGTCTTTGGAGGCGTCTATGAGCGCGGAGTAGACGGTTTGTTCCCAGCCTTCGCGGGTGTAGAGGGCGCTTACTTCGCGCCCGAGGTAGACGATTTCGCTTTTTCCAGCGATTCTGCTCATCGGGACGGTGCGGTTCGGCGCGCGTAGGCGCTCCATCGTGGCGGTGTAGACGGTCTCGGCTTTCTGATTGCGGGCGAGCTTTTCGCGGGCGGCGACTATAACCGCCTCGTTTGGCGGCGCGGTAAGAATGCCCTTGGCGGCGAGCTTTATAATCGCGCGGATATTGTCTTGCAGGGCTTTTGCGTCTATGGCGTTATAGTGTTGGCCGAGGGACAATTTTAAAGACCGTTCAACAGTCTCGGCGACCGCGGCAATGTCAAACGCAGGGGCGTTTGGCGGGTATCCGCCTGTCAACAGCAGATAGGCCTCAAGGGAGCGGTAGAGTCTTTGGTGCTCGTCGGCTGTTGGCTCGCCGCCGCGTTCTGCCCGTTGCCGGATGGAGGCTTCGAGGCGCTCGGCGGCAGGGTTGGCCACAAGCTCCCGCGCCGCAGCTAAGTATACGTTCATGGTCGCCGCCTTGGCCTTGCCGGTTCCGAGAATCAGCCTGCCCGGCGGGTATATGCCATTTTGTAAAAAGTCGTATGACCGCAGCAGCGTCGACAGCGCGGCGTACTGGGTTTCAACTGTCGGTTTGGCATCAAGCTGGGCTTCGAGCTCGGCCCTAGCGTCGCGTAAATAGCGCGCGTCGCGCAGGCCGCTTCCGGGGATCAGCATACATACCGTGATAAAAAGAAAGGCGATGAGCAAGAGGCGGCAAATCTTCTTGACGTGGTGGAACATCGTCCCTTCCCCGGCCTCCCTTATACGGTGCTTAGCGCCGGGTATGACGTCGCCGAGCAGGGCGCTGCTAGAGAACTCGGCGGACTTATCCGGTTCGCCGTCTTTGGCCATCATGCTTGACGTGAAGAAAAATCCCCCGAGCAACGGGCGGTCTCGCCCGCGATCCCCGAAAAACGCCTCAATGAGCGCGGATAACTTGTCCTCGGCAATCAAAATTTCCTGCGTCAGCCGGCATACCGCCGCCCGTTCCCCGGCAATGCCGGTTTTGGGGCGGCTCGTAACGGACGGCTCGGCTTGGTTGCCAAGCAGTTCGCGGCGATTGGCGCTTATCGCCCCCTGTATGCTCAAATCCGCTAGCGCATCGTATACTTTTCTATAATTCGCCGAGAAGAGCTCCTTTGGGGACTGCTTTGACGCTCCGTCGCCATGAACGAGCGACCCGACGCAGGGCATCCGCTCGGCGGCGCTTTTGTCCGAAAACAATTCGCGGAACCCCTCGATTTTGTCGGATTTGTTAAAAACGAAGTATACGGGCACCCGGTATCCGGTCATTGAGACAATGGCGTCGGCCTGCATGCGCAGCTCGGCGGCGGTTTTGTTGATCCGCGCGTCGTCGGATTTTAGCAGATCGCCGATGTCCAAGACCATCAGCGCCCCGTCTATCGCCTTGCGCCTCCACAGCCGGTTCTTCTTCAACTCCGCATAAAATGAGTCCAACCGGCCCATAGGAGCGTCCGTCTTTTTCCTATTTTTTTTAGACTTCTTCTTATCCCCGGGATCCGCCTGCTTCTGCGGTTTCACCGGCCCCAATTCGCAGGCACCCGACACATACACCGCGTTCTTTGAGAAAAACCATACGGGCGCTTCGCGCTGAGACATTGAGTTGCTGTCGGGGTGCAGGTATTCGCAAGCTAACCCGGATTTGGCCAGAAGCGTCGTCTTGCCGCATTTTGCGCCGCCGCAGAGCAGCAGCAGGGGCCGGCTGGAAAGGTCAATTCGCCGAAAGAAGGGCATCATAAAAAACCCTCCAAAAATTTCAGGTAGCCGGCAAGCGACGATATGTAGACCACGGCGGCCACGACCATAAAGAGCGAGAACACGGCGAGCAGCCCTTTACGCAAGCTCAGAAGCCCCTTCCGCGCGTTCCCGCGCGAGGTTAGCGCCGCCGCCCCCTGCCTGCCCACCCGCATACCGGTTAGCTTTGCGCCCAAGTCCTCGAAGAGCTCCCGTAGCCCGCTCTGCTCGCCCATGCCGTGCATCCCCTTGAACCCCAGCGCGAGGCAGGTAAAGTACATCTCGAGCAGCCGCTCCTTGCCCTCAGGCGCGGCCTTAAGCTCGTCGAGCCGAGAGAAAAAGGCCACCCCCGCCGCCACCTCCTCAAAATAACGCAGCTGCAACGGATTGGCCATCCAGTGGCTGCGGTACTGCGGCGTGGCCATGAGCGCCTCGTCCACCCACGCCGCGAGGGGGTACAAGAGCTCCCGCGTCGCGTCTACGGGAAACCGATCCACCTCGCACAGCCTTATCGCTGCATCGAACTTAGCGCACAGCTCCCCGTATAGCTTGTCCGCTCCGTCGGCAGATGGCGTCCGCCTCGTCGCGTTCATGACCTCAACGATGATCTCCGCGCATATTTTGTCGATTTGACTTGGATAGTCGTTTTGCATTCGCTTATGCTCCGTACAGTCCTATACGTTTTGTGCCTGCCCGTTAAAAATATATTATGTGACGCTATGGATTCAATTGATAGGAATAAACAAGCGCGCGAATGAATCCACCGAATTGCATCAAATTAAATCTAACCCTGGGTAAGTAGGGGAAAAAAGAGCTTGCCCTTGAGATATTCGTTGCATCATAATTAATCTGACCATTGTTTTGAGTCCCAAGGGATGGATTATTTATGGACAGGCGAGCGT
>JAIRUL010000033.1 GCA_031254445.1 Chitinispirillales bacterium | reverse complement strand
CAAAACGCTATATCATCTTTCTTAACAGCAAATCCGGTTGCAGCATCCTCTTAATTTGGGTCTTCAGGAATTAAGGTGGGAACGACGTTTTTTTGGCATACGTATAACGCTTAGAACGGATGACGGTCGTTGGGGATACGTACACCGTAACCGTAGGGGCGGACCTATGTGTCCGCCCTTCTCCCGCGTGGGGTCGGGGTGGGTGGGTGGGTGGTATGATGGGTATTGATGTTGATTTTGACGTTTTTGGGCGGTATATGTGTGCAAAAACCATCATCAATCCCCAAAAACATCATCCACCCTAAGCAATCCCACGAACCCAAACGGGGGAAGGGCGGACACATAGGTCCGCCCCTACGATTACGGTGGCGCGTATGCCAAAAAACATCGTTCCCGCCATAATGTCGGAAGCGCCAAAAAGATAAAAAATAGGGCGGGGGCAAACCCCGCCCCTACGAATGGTGTTTGGGAGCAATAGTGAACATCAAAATCAACGCCTACATCCCCAACTTCTCTTTCAACGCCTCCGGCGTAAACGGTTTGACGATGTAGTTGTTCGCCCCGGCCTTAAGCGCTTCCACGACCCTCGATTTCTCCGACTCCGAGGTGCACATAATTATTTTGACGTCTTTGAAGGCATCATCGGCGCGGACTGTCTTCAGAAAGGTTATGCCGTCCATAACCGGCATATTCCAGTCTAAGAGCACAAGGTCTATGGGCATGTTGCTCTTGAGCTTGCCCAGCGCCTCCTGGCCGTCGCCGGCCTCAAGGACATCCGTGATGCCTAACCCGCCCACTTGGGTTTTTTGGATGCGGCGCATCGTTACGGAGTCGTCTACAAGAAGCATTCTCATGTTTTATCTCTCCCGCGTTAATTAGTTTTCAGTGATACTTCCATGGCGAACGAGCCTAATTGGCTCGTGAACGGGACGATGATCGTCGGCACGCCCGTTAGCCCGGAGAGCACATGGCTGTTGATGATGACGTTCGGCAGCGAGATGGACAGGTTCAGCCCGATGAGGTCGCGCTTCGCGAACCCCGCGATGATGTTCGCGATCTCGCCTACGGCGTCGGCGAGGTCCACGCCAGCCTCGGTGACCGGCGCGCCGACCATCTTAGAGACGATGTCGAGCGCCGACTGCATGGGGAAGCAGAGCGATATCGCGCCCTGCGCGCCCCCGGAGAGCCCTATGATTCCGGAGATGTCGTACCGCGGGAACGGCTCTTTCTTGACCTGCGGCGCGCTCTGCTTAGCGTCCACGAAGACCATGTTCTTGAAACATGCCACAGTGGCGCTGATGAATGGGTTGATGTAGGCTACGTTCATTTGCTGCTCCTCTTCTTACGTTATCAAACGGTTCTCAACAATTGGTTTCGGTCATGGCTTTTACCCGTGCTCTCTATGGCCAGCATGAGGTCGGATCTGTCGACCTCATGCTGCGCCTCCATCAAAAACTCCGGCAGCCGCTCCGTGTCGATCTTGAGCTCCGCAAGGATGCTGCCGCTTTGCCTCGTGATGAGCCCCTCGAAAGAACCCAGCCCCGAATTACATAATATATATTCTGCCAAGTACATAGCGTAAGGAATTGATTTTTGTTTGTCGGACGCCCGCTCGGGGGCGTGGTGGAAGCGCACCCCGTTTATCGCCGGCGGGCTGAGCTTCCATATCTCTAAGAGCGCCGCGCCGAGCGTCGCGTGCGTCTCCTTGGGCGCGACCGCCGCCTCCGCCTCAAGGTAGGAAACCTCGTTTTTCACCGCGTAATCCATGATTTCTTGGAACTCGTTGTGGAAGAACTGGTCGTATATCAGTATGCCGATGTCGTGCAGGAGCCCGGAAAGGTAAAGCGTCTCCCGCTCCTCCTTGGTGAACGCCACCCCGCTGATTTTCGAGGTCGTGAACGCCATGTGCGCCGCCGTGAGCGCGTGCCGCCAAAACTGCTTGTAGTCTAGGATGTTCGACATCCGCGAGAAGTTCTTGATGACGCTCGTGGCAATAACGATGTGCCCTATCTCGTTGAAACCCAGCCGCGTAATAGCCGTGGGGACGGAGGCGATGCGGGTGAGCGCGCCGTAGAACCCCGAGTTGGCCACCTGCAGAATCTTCGCCGAGAGCGAGGGGTCCTGTTCTATGATTTTCGCCAGCCTCATGGCGCACCCGTCGTCCGAAAAGACGATCTCCTGAACTTTCAGGGCGACCTCGGGGAGGGTGGGCAGGTTGGTAATGCTGTTTAAGCGCTGGAGAATGTTCATAATACTATATTATATATTAAATGACGGTGGTAAAGCAATAGTTAATGGGATAAAGTGATTTATTTAAATAGCCTAAACGCCTTCAAAAGCAGCGCCGGTTTCGACGCGAAAGCGCGCATGAAGACCCTCAGGTAGTTTACTTTCCTCGCGTCCTCTTTCGAGAGCGACTCCGCTATTTTGTCCAAAAATGCGTCATCCGCCGACATTATGAACTCCTTTAGGGCGAAAGAGCGCTCTTGCTGCTTGCCGAAGTTCTTGGCCCAGGCGCGCTGGTACTCTAAGAGGGCCTTATGGTTGACGCTGCCGTCGCTGCGGAACGACTTTGCGGCCACCGCGCCTGCCGCCTTTCCGGCGTAGAGCGAGTACGCGAGGCCAGCCCCGTTTATCGCGTTCACCTGCCGCGCGGCGTCGCCTACGAGCATCACGCCGCCCCGCACGAGGGGGCGCGCCCACTTGCCCACGGGGACGCCGCCGCAGTGCAGGCCGGTCACCTTAGAGCCGGGGAATTGGCGGTTTATGAAACTCAGAAGCAGTTCGCGCGGCAGCCCCGCGCGGCAGCGCGAGCCTATTACGCCCAAGCCGACGTTCGCCTCGCCCCCGCCGCGCGGGAATATCCAAAGGTAGCCGCCGGGCGCGGCGGCGCGGCCCGTGTAGAATACGCAGCAGTCAGGCTCGATGCAGTCGGACTTCACGCGGGCAAAGGCGCACGTCTCGATGTCGCTCGGCCTAAGCGCCGTCTCCCACCCGAAACAGCGGGCAAGGCGGCTCTCCACGCCGTCGGCGAGGATCAGGCAGCCCGCCGTAAACTCGACCTCAGCGCCTTTGCCGTCTACGCCTACGGCCCTATACCTGTTCGACCACGTCTTCTCCGCCGACACGATAGGCGTCGACGCGATTAGCTCCGCGCCCTTCTCGACGGCCATCCCGACTAAGTCGGCGTCCATCCGCTCCCTGTCCAAGACCCAGCTCTTGTCGACGTTGCCTATGTCCACCGCTATCCCCGACGGCGAGACCATGCGCGCGCGGGTGACGGTGGCCCTTATCCACTCGGGGCGCGGCTCAAGGGTTAGGGTAAGCCCCCTGTACCCCACGCCCTCGCCGCAGCGCACCGGCACGCCGGCCTTGGCCTTGCGCTCGATCAGGCAGACGCGCCTGCCCCCCTCGGCCGCGCTCATAGCCGCCATAGCCCCAGCGGGGCCCGCGCCCACAACGATTATGTCGTAATCATTCATATCGGTTTTCCCTATTTTTTCTCTTCCAGCGACAGCGCCCCGAAAGGGCAGACGGAGATGCAGGCCCCGCAAGAGGCGCACTTTAGCGCGGAGATCGATACCGCCCTCTCAATCACGATGGCGTCGCTAGGGCACACGCTTATGCACGTCCCGCACTCGTCGCACCTCTTTGGGTCTATGACCGTCATTTGCTAAGCCTCTCCAAAAGTTTCTCCGTATCTTTCACTATGGCGGCGACGCGCTTATCGCCCCCGCCGCCGGAATACCGCTCAAAGAGCCTCTTGCAGGCGCTTTCGGCAAAGGCGCCCTCCTTGGCCTTGATGTGCGCGTGCGCCTGCTTGTTGCGGGTTACCGCGCCGTTGTAGTACCCGTACCCCTCCGTCTCATAAGAATCCGCCAGCTTTCCGTAGGTTTGCGCCGCCTGCTGGTGCAGGCGCTGATTTTCGTAGTACTTCGCTTCGGCCCAGAGCACGAAGCGGCTCTTTGGCGCGCGCCGCCTCATGCTATAAATTATATCGCGCGAGCGCCTCGGCGCTTTTT
>JAIRUL010000243.1 GCA_031254445.1 Chitinispirillales bacterium | reverse complement strand
GAAGCTGAGGATGACGGCGAGCGCATCGACATTTCCATGGCGGAGGTAGAGGTTATCGGGTCGTACGCCTACACAGGCGTTGCGGTTGTGCCTGAAGTAACGGTTACCCTCGATGGCGAGGAGCTTGCGCTTGGCGTTGACTACACAGTAGGCGGCGCCGACAACGTGAACGCCGGCCCCGCAGCTACCGTTAGGGTGGTTGGCAAGGGCGGTTACAGCGGCACGGCTACGGCTACGTTTGAAATCGCCAAGAAGATGCCGGAGATTTCCGACTTCGACTTCGCTATTCCACAAAATCACGCCTACACGGGCGAGGAGCTCGGCATAGGCGAGGTCACGTTCATGTCGCCCATCGAGGATTCTACGGCTGTTATCACGGTTAGCTATTACGCGGTTCAAGGCGAAGACGGCGAAGGCGGCGAGGATGGCGAGGGCGGTGAAGATGGCGAAGACGTCACCGGCGGCGAGGGCGATGAGGAAGGCGTGGATGTTGCGGGCAACGCGGAAGGCGAAGACGGCGAAGACGGCGAGGACGGCGAGGACGGTGAGAATGGCGAAGATGTTGAAGCGGTCGCTCCCATAGAGATTGGCGCCTACACCGTTAAGGTAACCGTATCGGGCGGCTCCAACTTTGAGGACGCCGTTGTGACGCTTGGCACGTACATGATAAGGGACCCCTCCGAGGTCTCCGTTGCCGCGAGCAATCGCGAAGTTCCCGCAGGCAACATTGCCGAGGCCGCAGTAGTCGCGCCTGTCAAGGCGATTGCAGCTGAGTTCGTGGCCGGTCCGAATCCGGTCGCCAAGGCTGCTGGCAAGGTATCGTTCTTCTGGCAGGGCAAGGCGCTCAAAGGCGGCAAGCTATTTGTGTTTGACGCTTCCGGCAACCTTGTTAAGAAAGTTAGCGTCTCCGACAAGTCGTCCGCAAACGCCCGCCGCGAGGTTGGCGCGTGGGATCTGCGCGGCTTAAAGGGCGCGGCCGCAGCCGAGGGCACGTACATTGTTAAGGGTACTTTAGTAGGAAAAGACGGGAAGGCACAGAAAGTGTCGTCCGTTATTTCTGTGAGGTAATGCGCAAGAATTGGGCAGATGCGGGCGTAAGCCCGCTCCGCTCAAGGCAAGGCTCGCGTCCCCTTCCTATGCGAGTCTTGCCGTTTTTTTTACCGCTCCAAAAATCCAAAAAAAAATATGCGCGGCCTGCGGTTTTTGCTTATATTAATAAGATGTAACCGGTTGCCGTTAAAGCGGTTAGTTGCCATTGCTACATAGGCGTTTTCTCAAATTGATACGTGTTCTGTCTACCTAATCGGGCTGCAATGTTTGCATCTTGGGCTATTTTCCGGTGTTACGGCGATTTGCCGCCGCTAGAATGCTAATTGGCATTAACGCGATTTATTGTCATTATGACATTAATATTCTATAGAATCCATACGTATTCTGTCGGACGCGGGTAGCGCTCCTGCGGCCGGTTCGCCGGTTTTAACGCTTTAAGCTGTATCATCACCATCAACCAAAAAGGGCGGTAATTATGAAAAACCACTTGGCCGCGGTACCAACCCTCGTTCTTGCGGCGGCTTTCGCCTTGCCGCTGTTCGCGCAGCAAAAGTTCAACGAAGGCGTTGAGAACGTCGGGGCGGATTGCCCGGTCACGCTTCCGGCCTCTTTTACCGCGGCAAACGCAAAACTGCCCGACCCGTTTAAGAAGTTAGACGGGGCGCGCGTTTCGAGCATGGACGAATGGTGGTGCAGGCGTCAAGAAATTCTGAAATTGGCCGAGAGGGCGATTTACGGAACCAAGCCGCCCAAGCCCGCTGCGGTTACGGGGACGGTTTCCAACACGGGCATCTCTATAAGCGTAACCGACGGCGGCAAGACCGGCACGTTTTCGGTGAGCGTGTCGCTGCCCGCTGCCGGAACCGCGCCTTACCCCGCCATCATCAGCTACGGCAACTCCGGCGCCGACGCCGCGACCATAAGGGGGCAGGGCGTCGCCGTCATCAACTATACGCCCACCGCCGTGGGCGCTGAGACCGGCAGCCGCTCAAAATCCGGCATGTTTTACGACATCTACGGCGCAAGCAGCAAGACCGGCACGCTCGTAGCTTGGGCGTGGGGCGTCAGCCGCATTATTGATGTAATAGAGCAGTCGGACGGCAAAATCCTAAGGGCCGACGCCATCGGCGTGACGGGTTGCTCGCGCTACGGCAAGGGCCCCTTCGCCGCCGGGGCGTTTGACCAGCGCGTGGCCTTGACCATCCCGGTCGAGGGGGGCACCGGCGGCGCGGCTATACTGCGCGGCGCGGCCAAGGAGAGCGGGGCTCAGTCGCCAAGCTCCGCGTTCTCCGAGCAGCCGTGGCTCGGCGACGACTTCAGCGCTTTCCAAAACAACCTCAACAACCTGCCCATAGACATGCACGAGGTGGTGGCGATGATCGCGCCGCGCGGGCTCCTTATCCTCGACAAGCCGAGCGCCGCGGATTGGCTCGCGTCGCGGTCGGGGTACGCCTCTGCGGAGGCGGGGTCGGAGGTCTACAAGGCGCTGGGCTTCGGCGGCAACATCACATACCACTCCAACAACAACAACGGCTCGCACTGCGCTTGGATCTCCGATTGGAAGGCGCCCGTCGAGGACAATATAAAGAGGTTTTTGCTTCGTACGCAGGCCCCGCCCTCCGCGCCGTCGATAAACCCGCGCAGCGACCGCGCCGAGGATATGTCCAACTGGGTAGACTGGACGGCGCCTAACCTGGCCGGCAGCCTAGCAATCGGCGGCGGCGGCGTGACGGTTTCGGGCTTCACGCTGTCCACGGCGGCCTCCCCAGAGATGGGCGGCACGGTGAACCGCTCCGCGGAGCCCGCAAACGGGCGGTATGACGAAGGCGCTGTCGTAACGGTCACCGCCGTCCCGAATAACGGCTGGGCCTTTGTTGGCTGGGAGGGCGACGCCGCGGGGACGGCCGCGTCGGCGCAAATCGCCATGGACAAAAATAAATCCGTCACGGCAAAATTCTTGCCGACGGCCGACGGCGCAGACAATTTAATCAAAAACGGTAATTTTGCTAGCACGCAAAACTGGACGCTCAACACGTGGAACGGCACGTCGGCGAGCTTCGCCGTATCGGGCGGCAGCGCCAACATTACGGGCATAACGCCGGCGTCCGGCGCGAACGCGGCCGACCACAACATCCAGCTCGTGCAAAACGGCATACCCCTCGTTAAAGGCATGAAATACCGCCTGACCTTCGACGCCTCGGCGGCCTCGGCGCGGGAGATAGGCGTCTGCATGGAAATGGACGCGAGCCCGTACACCCAGTACATGAGCGCTAAGACGGTCAACCTTTCCGCCGCAAAGGAATCGTTTGCATACGAGTTTGAGATGACGGAACCGTCGGACGGCAATAGCCGCTTAACATTCAACTTCGCGGCGGCAACGGCGAACGTCGCCGTCAGCAACGTAAAATTAGTCTACATCGCGGAGCAGCCGTCGAGCGTGTGCGGCAACAATAGAAACGCGAAGCAAAGCGCGCCCGGGCAAAGATACGGCCTACGCGCGTCGGCGCTGTCAAAGTCGGCGGTAAACGTCTCGTTTAGGGCGGCAAACAGCGGGGCGGCGTCCGTCAGCCTATACAACCTTAAAGGCAAGCTGGTGTCGGCGGCAAAGCTGCAAACCTCCGCCGGAAGCAGCTACTCCCACACGTTTAACTTAGGCGCGCTGCCCAACGGGTTCTACGTCGTGGGCGTGCGCAGCGGCGGGAGCTTTGAGCAGGCGAGGGTCGCCATTCCAAAATAAATAAAATATTTATGGCATGGCGGGGGAGTTTGTGTTATCTTTAATACATAGGCGGGAGACGCCTTAAATGCGCCTGAAAAACGGTCGAAAAAGCCAAACCACGACACATTTATTATAAGGGAGGGTTGTATGTTTATCAAAAAGCGTATTGCTATGATGTTCGCGTGCCTGCTTATTGCAGTAGGCAGTTCATTAACTTGGAGCCAGTGCGACACCTGGACCAATAGTACAATACGAAACTGCAATGGTTACGATTATGAGCTTTGGAGCGAAAATAACGCTGGCACAACAACCATGAAGATTACAGGAAATAGCACGAACGGCGGAACATTTACCGCTGCATGGGAGAACACCATTAATATTCTTTTCCGTGCCGGCAAAAAATGGGGTTCGTCAAGCACTACAACTGCTAGGTCGGTTGGCAACATAACTGTTGATTTTGATGCGACATGGTCTTCCGGAGACAATGTGAAAATGCTTGGCATATATGGCTGGGCGTTTTACCCATCGGGAGGTTCACCGACAAAAGATGAAAACGGTACAGCTAGGACTTACTCAAATCAAATAGAATATTATATTATTCAAGACCGTGGCAGCTATAACGCTGCTGCTCAGGGTACCAACTCCAAAAAATATGGCAGCGCGACAATTGATGGCATTGCTTACGACTTCTATGTTGCCGACAGAATTGGAAAATGCGCATTGACCGGAAATTGCGATGTAAACTTTAAGCAATACTTTAGCGTTCCAACAAACACTTCTAGCCACAGAACAAAGGGTTTAGTCACAGTTTCCAAGCATTTTGAGGAATGGGAGAAAGCCGGCATGAAAATAATGGATTGCCCGTTATACGAAGTGGCGATGAAGGTTGAATCTTATACCGGCAGCGGTTCGAGTAAAGGTTCGGCAAATGTGACGAAGAATCTTTTGACGATCGGCGGCGCGGACACCCCCCCCGGCAACTTTGCGCTAACCGCCGCCCCCTCCCCCTCAGGAGCCGGTAAAATAACGAAAACGCCCGATGCCGCAAGCTACGCCCCGAACACAAACGTCTCGCTGGCCGCGACCGCCAATCCGGGCTGGAAGTTCGTGCGCTGGGAGGGCGGCGCCACGGGGACGGCCTCCCCCGTATCGGTCAACATGAACGCAAACAAGACGGTCACGGCCGTGTTCTCGCAGGTCGAAGACGGGACCAACCTTATCAAAAACGGGGCATTCGCAAGCACCGATAGCTGGACGCTCAACAAGTGGCAAAATTCGGCGGGGACTTTCGCCGTCTCCGGCGGAAACGCAAATATCACAAATATAACCATGCCGAGCGGCACAGACGCTGGCGTGTCTAGCTTACAGCTGGTGCAAAACGGCATTCCGCTATACAAGGACGCGAAGTACCGCCTAACGTTTGACGCGCTGGCCGCGTCCGCGAGGGATATCGGCGTGGTCGCGCAAATGGACGCAAGTCCGTGGACTAGCTATTTTGGCGGGGATGCAAGCTTGACTGCTGCAAAGCAATCGTTTACGTTTGAATTTGAAATGAAGAATGCAAGCGATGAAAACGGGCGCGTAGCGTTCAATTTCGGGAACGCGACGCCGAATGTCACTATCAGCAACGTCAAGCTGGCGTACATAGAATCATTATCGCCGTCAGGGCCGTCAGGCATCGAGCCGCCGGTAACGCCGGGCGCTTTCACCGTTACTTTCGTCATGAACAGCCCAAGCGCCGCGCAGGTGCCCGCGCAAACCGTGGCTCTAGGCGGAAAGGCAACCAAACCTGCCGACCCGGTGAGCGCAGGGTACACGTTTGACGGTTGGTACACGGATGATGGCACATTTGCAATGCTCTGGGATTTCGGCGTAAACGTTGTTACCGCCAACACGACCCTCTACGCCAAATGGGACGAGGACGACGAGCCGACAGACGGCGTCATATCGGCGCGTACATTGACGGCAGGGAAGAGCCTATCCGCCGTCAGAAACGGCTTAGCGATAAACGCGGCAAGCGGCGCGTCCATGACGGTGTTCGGGCTAAACGGGAGCGTAGTCCGCAAGCAGGCGTTCCCCGGCGGAAGCCATATGGTGAGGCTTGGGGATCTGCCTACGGGGATGTATTTAGTGAGGGCTAATGTAGACGGCGTGAAGAGGGTCGTGCGGGTTGCGGTGAGGTGACGGCGGGTCGGTGGATGATGTTGAATTATTCCGAATGCCAATCGGTGGAGGCGGGGCTTGCCCCCGCCCTTTTATTTACAGTTTGTGCGCCTCGCCCGATGCTTTCGACCAATGGGGGTATAAATCCATAAGCGATATAATATAGAGGCGTTCATAATTTTAAACAATCACCGTACCCCGAAAATTTTTATAAAACTATTGACATATTGTGCACAATCAATTATTTTATTATTTTACAAAAACGGTATTATATGGTTTTGGCGTAGAAGAAGGGCTTGATTATGGAACAGCTTTACTTGGATAATTTTCGGGGTTTTTCCGAACAATTGATCGATATCCGCAATGTGAATTTCCTAGTTGGCGAAAACAGTTCGGGGAAAAGCTCTGTTTTGATGGTGCTAAATTCCATATCATCGCCAAGATTTTGGTTTAATCTCGATTTTCATTCCGGAGACGATCAGGTGTATTCTTTTGAGGATCTAGTCTCAGCTGAGGCTAGAGACAAGAGCCATTTTCAAATAGGTTATATTTGTGATGATAGTAACGGTACATCGTTTTTGTTTAAATTTACGAATTTTAACGGAAGCCCGATTATTTCGTCCGGGATTATAGGAATCAAGGGGGGTATATGCACTTTTTATTGTAAAGAAAAACAAGTAAAATTTAAAATCGTTAAAAATAGAAAAATGTCGTTTAATATGTTAGAGCTTCTTTCTGAGAACGATATAGATATGCTAGAGACCATGCATATGCCAGCGTTCGCAAATGGTATTAGTGCTCCTGCGCTATGGCTATCTTTTTGTGAATCAGTAAATTGTGATAAAAAAGATCGTTTCTTGGGAAGATTGCCAACCAAGCCTATTACGCCAATTGCTCCGATAAGAAGTAAGCCTAGAAAAACATACGATGAAGCAGGTATTGTGAAAAACCCGGAAGGAGACCATATCCCGTATGCCATTAGGCAGATTTTGAAAGCCAATATCGATTTTTCTGAAAACATAAATATGTTTGGAAATCAAAGCGGGTTGTTTAAAAGAATAAACATAAAGGATTATGATTCATTATCTAGTGACGCGCCGTTTAGAATGAATTTTGTTCTAAATAAGAAGCCGATAAATATCGTTAATATCGGCTATGGTGTCTCTCAGGTACTTCCGATCCTATATGCATTATATACACAAGGTAATAACGTTATAGCCATTCAACAGCCGGAAGTTCATCTGCATCCCAAAGCGCAAGCTGCTTTGGGGGATGCTTTTTTTGATTTATCTATCATGGAAAAAGGGAAAAAACTCATTGTAGAAACTCACAGCGATTATATAATTGATAGGTTTAAACAAAAACAGAGAAAATCACGCCAGAAAGCGTCTGTTCACGTGCTATTTTTTTTACGAAAAAATGGGATAAATAAAGTATTTACAATTAATATTGACAAGAATGGAAATTATGATGCGAATCAACCACCTGAATTTAGAGAATTTTTTATTAAAGAAGAATTAGAAAATTTAGGGTTACAACCATGATCGTACTCGACGCCAATGTAATTTCATCGCTGTTTAATTCCCAAAATAGCGAGCATCAGGATTTTAAGCCGGTATTGGATTGGGTAAATAAATGCAATGGCGCAAGCTTTGTTTTTGGAGGAACAAAATATAAAAAGGAATTAAGTAAAATGACGAACTACCTTAAAATAATGCGTAAATTAAAGGATGCTGGAAAATTGATTGAAATCGATACTAACCTAATAGATCGCGATGCAGTGCGACTAAAAAACATATGTGCTGACACCGCTTTCAATGATGAACATATTGTTGCCATCTTAAACATTTCTGGCTGTAAATTAGTTGGCACCCGCGAAACAAGGGCGATACCATACATCAAAAGACAAGATTTTTATTCCGACGGAAAAACTCCCAAAATATACTCAAGCTCCAAAAATAAGAAATTGTTGACTAAAATAAATATTGTACGTCTCAGACATACGTGTTGATAAGTATAAGCGGCAGTTTTAATATCCGTTAAATGAGCCATTGTTGTTACAAAACTGAAATATACGTACCACAAAAAAAATAACAAGGCAGCCCGCTCGTGTACAATAGCCTTACCCCCGGTTCCATTGAAAAATACTCCTCCGCCGTCACGCTGTCGGATATGGAGGTTTTCATCTTCCCGCAGCTCATGTACTCGCTCGTCCTCGCGAACATCATGTCCGGCAGGCTATGGAGGTGGAAGCGCGACCCGTGGTTCGCCAAGGCTCACGCGCAGGGCGAGATGAAACGCGTTCAGAGGCTCAAGCAGTATATCATGGACCACTTCTCATTCAACTTGGACTTAGACACGTGGGGGCTCACGACCAAAGAGCGGGAGATCGCGCGCTTCGCCGAGTTCATAAACCCCGGCGTCCTCTCAAAAAGCAACGCGCTTTTTGGGTACGAGGGCGACAAGTACTACTTCGACATCGACATTAGGCGCCACTTCGGGCTCGACAAGTACACCTCCAACATCGTCCCCTACTGGAAAACGGAGACGCTCGAGGCGATGGAGGCGTTCCGCTTCAAAGAGGGGTATACTGAGGGGGCGGGGGAGTGCGTATCTTTAGCCGCCCTCTACGCGTCGGCGGCTTTCGCCGTGGCCGGCATTCCGCTCGACAAAATCTTCATGCTCGCCACGCCGCTCCACTCCCAAAACTTCTTGGACATCGGCGAGGGGGTGCTCACGAACAACCGCCGCATCGTCACGAAAAACATGTGGTACAACGGCACGGAACTCTCCGCCAAGGCGAGGCGCGCGCTCGAAAACGAGACAGTGACCATCGTCACGCACAACACCGGATACATCCACACCCTGTACCCCGCCGCGACCATAGACAAAAACCGCTACAACGCGATTAAACACAAGCTGACAAAATTCCTGTCGACCGGCATCACCTACGAAATCCTCGCAAACTTCCTGCGCCACAAGAGCGGCCTGCAACACCACTTCCAAATATCCCACGCGCGGCACGGCAAGACGCTCTACATAGGCGCCGAAAAGGTCTACAGCTACGAACACTCAAGCAAACTGCGCGTAGGGGACGCGACGCAGGAAAATCTTTTGCGCGAGATAGAAGACGACGAGTTCTACACCGGCCCGAGGCCTAGTAGGTTTGACCTAGGGAAGCTAGAAGCGTTCTTCGGCGGGAATAGGATAGACATAGACAACGCCAACGACATGGAAATGCTGAAAGCTAAGTTGTCGGACGGCCCAGTCAGCGCCTCCCATATTGTCAACGAGATGGTAAAGTTTT
Source organism: Chitinispirillales bacterium (assembly GCA_031254445.1). Lineage (GTDB taxonomy): Bacteria > Fibrobacterota > Chitinivibrionia > Chitinivibrionales > Chitinispirillaceae > GUT77. The sequence goes on along the minus strand of JAIRUL010000243.1, from coordinate 2,981 downwards.
GCAACACCGTGCCGATGATGCCAAGCGACGACAAGGACTGGGCCGGGTCTGGGGACGGAGCGAAGACGGTAGCGCCGCCTATATCGCTTGACGGCGTGAAAAGCGCGGAGGATGCCATAGAGGCGCTGCGGGGGCAGCGAAAGGGCAACGAGACGGCAGACCTAGCGTTCATGGCTTTTCGCGACTTGTCGTCGTCGCCATGGAAGCCGTTTTTGAAAGCGGCGGCGGAGAGAAACCCGGTATGCTTGAAAGGGGCGGCCAAAATGACGGCGGACGAGGCGTATAAACATTTGACGTCGCCGGCGTTTGCTAGCGAATCAATCTACGATGAAGCGTACCGCGTAGCGCAGCCGGACGAGGTTTGGAACTTTGGTCGCGGGGACGGGGTAGAGAAAGCCATAGCCTTAGGGTCTATCTATATCAATAAAAAATCGAACGACGATGACGGCGGAGGCGTGGGAGGCGCTGGCGATGTGGCGATTGACATTAGCGGAAAGGATGTTAAGTTGACGTGCGGGAAGAAAGAGTTTTTATTTGAAACCAAGAAACGCATTGCGCCGCCAATCAGTGGCGATTGGGAGGTATAAAAGTTAAGGCCATTTAAAGATTTAAAAGGCCTTAACTTTTATCTTTCGACTTTAAAGAATTTAAAGGCTTTAACCCCTACTTCCACTCCGACGGCTTCGCGAAGAGCTCTAATATTTGTTCTTGCATTATCCAGTTGTCGTACTGGTTCGGCCCCACGTTTTTGCAGAAAACAGCGAACGCGTAGGTTTTGTCGTCTATAAACATATATCCGGCCAGCGTGCTGACCTTCACCGAGTTGAGCGTTCCGGTCTTCGCGCGCACTATCCCTTTTAGCTTCGACCGCTGGAAGCGCGTGCGGAGGGTGCCGTCTATGCCGGCGGACGATAGGGCGGCTACGTAGTCGGGGTAGTAGCTTTTTTGTTTGTGGACGTAGGTCAAAAGCTCGACTATCTGCGCGGGGCTTACGCGGTTTTCGTTCTTTGAGGGCGTTACGGCGGAGTCCGGCGTGCCGAGCGATGTTTTTTCGCCGCCCATGCCGGAACCGTTTATTATCTGCGGCTTCCCGGGCAGGCCGCGCGTCTGCCACCATGCGGTGACCGCGGCGGCGCCTTTCGACCACGAGCCGGGCTCGTCGACCCTGAGCGCGCCCATTGTCTTGAAGAGCATTTCGGAGATGAAGTTGCTCGACCACTTGAACATGTGCTTGACAAACTCCGCGACCGGCTCGCCGCCGTAGGTGTAGAACGCGCCCTTGGCTACGAGCGTGTCGGGCACCCTCTGGCGCACGGTTTTCCCCGCCACCTTGATGCCGTTGTCGGCGCACTGCGCGCGGAACGCGCCGCCGAAAGACTCCCACGTCTGCCACATCCGGCGGTAGGTGTAGGCCGGCGGGTCGTTTACGTTCATCGTCCCGCGCACGTTCACTACCGTGACGCCGTTTTGCAGCGCCGTCGTGACGTCTATGCGGCCTTTCGCCCCCTCGACCGTCGTCGCGCTCACGTTGAGTTTCACGCCGTCGACCTTGGGGAAGATGTCCACGGCGACGGGCGAACCGGCTTTCTCGCCCGGGCGGTGGTGGATGGCGAACGAGCTGTAGTTTACCGGCAGCGCGCTGATTAGCGACTGGTAGGAGCGGCTCTCGTCCTCGGAGAAGCCGGGGCCGAGGCCGGCGTCGTCGAAGAAGTAGTTGTCTATGACGATGTCGCCGGCGATCTTCTTCACGCCGCGGTGGCGCAGGTGCTGGGCTAAAAGCCACATCTTCTCGGCGTTGATCCCCGGCTCGCCGGTTCCCCTTATGTAGAGGTTGCCGGTTATGATGCCGGAGTCGGCCAAAAACTCGCCGTCGGTGTAGACGCGGGTGGCGAAAGCGTAGCTTGGGCCGAGCATCTCGAAAGCCGCCGCGCCGGTGATGAGCTTCTGCACGGAGGCTGGGTTCATGGGCGCGTCTGGGTTTACCGCGGCGACGACCGCTCCGGTGGAGAGATCCTTAACGACCACGCCGAGGCCGTCGGGGCTGTACTTGCGGGTCTTTATGAGCGCCTCGAGGGCGGTCTGTATTTGCGACGACGGGATCGCCGTTTTGGGGGCCGGCGCCGCTGCCGGCGCCTGGGCTTGGGCCGGCAGCGGCCTTTGGGCAGATTTGGGGGTCGATGGCTGCGTTGGTACGGGCGGCTGCGTTTGCGTTGACGGCGCGGGCGTAGGCGGCGGTAGCTGCGCGGGCAGCGTTTGTACCGGCGCCGGCGCTTGCGTTGGCGCCGCGGTTGGCGCGAATGTGGGCGAAAGCGGCGCAGCCGCGGGCGGCGCCGGAGTTGGCGCCGGAGCCTGCGTTGACGGCGCGGGCGTCGACGGCAGCGGCGATACGGTTATCGTTGCGGTCGCCGCGGGCGGAGGGTCGGCGGCGGGCAGCGTCGCCGCCGCTGCCGCCATTGCTATCGCTAACCTAAGCAGCGCATTGATTCTCATCGTCTCGGCTCTTTGCTGTTGAATTGTCGGTTACCGTGCCGTTGCGTATCTACACGTTTGGCCGGATACAATCATGCGTATTCGGATACAACGACACATATTAAAAATATATCATGGTGTGCGGGGATGCAAAAAAAAGGCGGCTTGCGGGCGGCCTAAAAGATTAGGCCGCTACAAGATAAAACCCCAGCCGGTGGTTGAACATTTATTATATTCATTTTTATTAAAAAAGGAGCTGTGCAGGTGAGCGACCGGACTATAATTTCATTCGACTACGCGATAAAGTACATACTGCGCGACAAGGCGAACTTCGGCATCCTCAGCGGATTTTTGAGCGAGCTTATGGAGCGCAAAGTCACCGTGTTCGACCTTTTGGAGAGCGAGAGCAACAAAGACGACGACGAAGCCAAGGTCAACCGCGTAGACCTCAAAGCCAAAATAGACGGCGGCGAGATAGCCATCTTCGAGATCCAGTGCTATAGGCAGGCCGA
>JAIRUL010000050.1 GCA_031254445.1 Chitinispirillales bacterium | reverse complement strand
TGTCGCCGTCACCGCCAAAATAATCCCAACCTGCCCCAAAGCCTTTCCGATACTCACAGTGTCCTCCGTAGTTCGTGCCTTTGATGGAAATACTGTGGAAGAACTAATATATATCCTGCCCGTGGGGAACGTCATATTTATTTAAAAACGAGGTTTTGACAAGTTTGGCTTACAATAAATCGCAGCCAGCCCCATACGCTCCATCCCATAAATTGGAAAATCGATGGTTTTTATACAGAATAACCTATATGGGAAAGGGCGGGCACAAAAAAAATCAACATCAACCCAAAAACGGCCCATCCTATGCATCGCCGAGAAACCTATGCGGGAGAAGGGCGGACACATAGGTCCGCTCCTACGAGGGCATTATCGTAATATAAAAAACAATCCATCCATAAATACCTACTGCGGATTTTAGGTTAAAGCCTTCGGCCTACGGCCTCAGGCTTCCCGCCCCCACGCCTCGCGTACCTATCCAAAATCAGCATCAGCCCCGCGCCGAGGGCGCAGAATATTATGGATAGGGCGATGGAGGTTGCTTCTGAGGGGATTATGTTGACGTTTGTGTGGATTACAGCGTCTTTGATTACCGTTATTCCGCCGGCTTCTTTGACGTACCGGTCAATCACGAGCGCCTCTTTGAAAGGCCAGATTGCGTAGAGGGAACCTGCTGTTAGCCCTACCATTACGGCTATGGTGCCGTTGTAGAAGCGTTTGAAGAGGTGTTTGACTATGCGCGAGGAGATTGACACGCCTATCGCCATTCCCATTGCGACAATCGACAGGAACACGAAGTAGTCTAATTGCAGCGTTTTTAGTTTTGACACTGCGGAGAGGATTTCGTAGTACTGCCCGGTGAGTATGAGCACGAGCGACCCGCTGAGCCCTGGGAGGATCATTACGGATATAGCCCCGGCCCCGGCGGCGGCGGCGGCGGCCATTTCGCCGGCGGTGTAGTGGCCGGTGTATTTGAGCCGGGCGGATTGCGCGGCGGGCTTTGAATCGGCGGCTATTGAGCCGTCCCCGTTTTGGTTGGTTGCCGCATTTGCTTCGTAAATGGCCTTGTAGTTGTCCGACTTCTGCCTGACGCTTGCCGACGGGTCGACGTAAGACGTTATCCCAACGGTAATTATTGCGCCTATTAGGAAGTGCGCGACGAAGAGCGGTTTTCTTACGGTTATCATCTTCGCCGCGAAGACAGTGGAGGTGACTATCAGCCCGAAGAAGAACGCGTAGGCGTTCGAGAATTGTTTTTCTAATAGGAACTTTATGACCCCGGAGAGCAGGATTATGGCGGTGATGTCGCCGCAGGCCAGGCGCGCTAAGTAGGTGATTTCTAGGGAGCTGGCATCGGCGAGAAACCCTTTTATCCGCCCGCAATCTTGATTTTCGCCGGTTTTCCCGAAGAGCCTGCGCAGCAGCGCCGCTATGCTTTTGGGGGAGATTTTGCTGATGGCGCCGAACGTCCGCTCGGAGAGCCCGAGGAGGAATAGCATGGTGCCGCCCGACACTCCGGGGACAATGTCCGCGGCTCCGACTAGGAAGCCGGAAAAATATTCTTTGAGCCGCCTGAGCATCGTTACTCTTTCCACCCGTGCTGGCCGATGAGCGGCACGAATACGACCTGCCCTGCCGATTGCGACTCTAGGCCGCCGTCCGTCTTTTTGTAGACCATGAGTTCTTGCGCGGAGCGGCCGCCGGTGGGGATGATCATTATCCCGCCCGTCGTAAGCTGCGCGGAGAGCGACTCGGGGGTTACCGGCGCGCCGGCGGTTACGATGATTCTGTCGAATGGGCTGTGCTGGATCCACCCGCATGTGCCGTCGCCGACCTTGAAAGTGACGTTGGCGTAGCCGGGCTCGCGCCGCCGCAGCCGCGCCTTGTCGCCGAGTTCGCGGTGGCGCTCCACAGTGTAGACGCGGCGCGAGAACTGCGCCAGTATGGCCGCCTGAAAGCCCGACCCCGTGCCGATTTCGAGAATTTTTTGATCCTTGCCGAGCTCGAGCAGCTGCGTCATCTGCGCCACGACGGTGGGTTGGCTTATCGTCTGCCCGCTGCCGATGGAGAGCGCCACGTCGTCGTAGGCCTGTATGGGGTTGTCGACAAAGAGGTGCCGCGGGACCTTGCGGAACGCCTCCAAAACCCGCTCGTCGGTTATGCCGCCCTCGCGGAGTTTGACGATAAGGCGCTCGCACCCTATGTTGTGGCTCGAATTCATCTGCCGAAACCGCGTCTTCCGTTGCTGAATGTTAATTTGCGCCGCACCCGCAGCACAGCCGCGGCCCAGCGCAGCGTGTCAGATAGGTGCGAGATGTGGCTCCCGCCGTCTTTCAAATATAATGTCTGCACATGGGCAAAGCGAATCAAAAATCGCTTCGCGGCCGCTTTCAGGATTATCTCCGATTCCATCTCGAAGCGGTTATACTCGATTTGCACCGATTTGACGAGCGCCGCCGAGTAGAGGCGGTAGCCGCACTGGCTGTCTTTTATGCGCTGCCCGGCGAGCGCGGAGAGGATGAGGGAGGTCAAGCGGTTGGAGAGTATCCGCGCCGGCGGCATGGCGCCGGCGCGCATGGCGCGCGCGCCGATGCAGAGGCCCATGGACGGGTATTTCTTCGCGGCGGCGAGGAAGCGCGGGATGTCGGCGGGGGAGTGCTGGCCGTCGGCGTCCATGGTTAGTATCCAGTTGCAAGCGCTTGGGGCGGCGGCATTGGCATCGACGGCATTAATGATACCGGCGTCAACGCGAATGCCTTTCGTGCCGATGATGTGCGAAAACCCCGTCCGGAGCGCCGCGCCTTTGCCCCTGTTGACGCTGTGGCGGACGCAGTCGATGCCGGATTCCTTGCAGAATTCGTAGGTGCCGTCGCCGGAGGCGTCGTCTACCACGCAGATAAATTCTTTCGGGACGGTCTCGGCCAGCGTCTTAATAAACGGCTTTAGGTGAACCGCTGCTTTGTAAGACGGGACAAGGACATACGTATCGCTGGGCCATTGCGTGATCATGCTAAATTATCCTGTATCAATTTAGTCAAAGCGTCGTATCGATTGTCAATTCCGCCGCTATTGGCGCCGTTATTGGTGTCATTATTGGCGCCGTCGTGATTAACGCCGTCATTCGTATCGTTAATGATGCTATCATTGATACCATCATTAGTACCATTATTGATACTATTATTGATGCCCTCCCCCCAAATAGGCTCGCTCAGCACGACGTCGATCTTCGCGAACGGGTACGGTATCGCAAACCGGTCCCAAGACTTCAGCCGAAGCGCGCTCTTCGCGTCAACCCGTATCGCGACGGCCGGCGCCTTGCCGGCGATAGCGATTTGCGCCGCCCCGGGTTTCGCCACTTCGCGCGGCCCTTTCGGCCCGTCCGGCGTGATGCCCAGCGACCTCCCTTCGCGCACGGCCCGCACCGCCTGCCTGAGCGCCCCCGCGCCGCCGCGGCGCGACGACCCGAAGATCACGCCGTGCCCCCACCGCTTGGCGACCCAGGCGGCTATGCGCCCGTCTTTGCTGTGCGAGACGATGGCGGTCTTTCCCGTGTTGCGGAAGAGGTAGGAGACCACGAGCAGGTTTGCGTGCCAAAAGCAGTAGACCTTGGGCGCGGAGCTAGCGTCGAATATATCGACCGACGGCGGCGACGCGACGTTAAACCGCCACGTCTTGCCGAGCGTTGTGCCGATTAGCCATATTAGAAAGGATAGCAGTTTTTCCATATTCCGCTTTTTTATGTAAAATATAGGTTATTTGCCAGGCAGTGTCAAGGGGGGGTGGCGAAAAAAGTTTAAGAATTATTGGCGCGAGGTATGCAATGAATTATATTATAATGATGCTGAATCAATGTCAATAATAATAATGAAACAAAAGTCAAAGCCTTTAAAATCTTTAAAGTCAAAGGCTTATATGGGAAAATGTATTTTCTGCAACTCCCGCGCCGTGGTTTACAGGGCAGGGGATGCTGGAGCCTTTTGCGCTGGTGTCGTAAAGGCAAGGCCAGCCTTGCCTTTACTTAGCTGCAACCCTGAGCGGCTTACGTAATGCTGAAGCCGTCGCAGCCTTTAAAGTCAAATTCTTATATGGGGAAATGGGGCGTGCTGCAATTCCCGCGCCGTGGTTTACATGGCATGGACGCCGGAGCCTTTTG
>JAIRUL010000022.1 GCA_031254445.1 Chitinispirillales bacterium | reverse complement strand
GCAGGGGTTGGGCATAAAGGGCGGGGCGCTTTACGTTTACGGGCCTACCGGCAGCCGCGTCAAGAAAATCAGCGTACGCGACGGCAGCGCTTCGGGCAACATGGAAAGGCGCAAGATCGGGGAGTGGGATTTGACCGGCTCTAACGGGCAGGTAGTTTCCGAGGGCAGCTATGTAGTCAAAGGTATTATCGCGGCCAAGAATGGGAAGAAGCAGAAAGTTTCTGTAGTTATTGGCGTGAGGTAAGGTTTGTAGGACGACGCCAAAATCACGGAAAAACAATTTTTTTATAAATTCCGCTTTTATTCCGCCACCCAAATATTATATTCATATTCTATCACGAATATCCTAAAAACACAGTAAAATACACAGATTGGGGCTAAATGCCGTCAGCGAAACGAGCGGAATCCGCTTTTGAGGCCGAGTACCTTGCTGGCCTTACGGACATTGCCATAAAGGCGAATTACATCGCGCCTGAGCTCTACAAGAAGCACAACGTCATGCGCGGGCTGCGCAAGTCGGACAGCACCGGCGTGCTTGTGGGGCTTACTAACATCGGCGACGTGCATGGCTACATCATGGACGAGGGCGAGAAGGTGCCGGTGGAGGGGCGCCTGCGCTACCGCGGGATCGATGTCGAGGACATTGTCGAGGGGTTTCAGCGCGACAAGCGGTACGGCTACAACGAGGTGGCTTATTTGCTCCTCTTCGGCAGCTTGCCCAATGCGGAGCAGATCACGCACTTTCGCGGGATGCTCGACGTTTGCCGCGAGCTGCCCGACGGGTTTTGGGAGAGCATGATACTAAAGGCTCCTACGCCCGACATCATGAATAGCCTCGCGCGTTCGGTGCTGGCGAGCTACTCCTACGATCAGTCCCCGGAGCCGGTTGACATACAGAATGTTTTGCGCCAGTGCATAGAGCTTATCGCGCGTTTCCCGACCTTTGTCGCCTATGGCTATCAGGCGAAGAGCCATTTTTACGACAACAACAGCCTCGTGATCCACAAGCCGCAGGCGGGGATGAGCACGGCGCAGAGCTTTTTGCGCATGATCCGCCCCGACGCAGCCTTTACCGACCTCGAGGCCGAGACGCTCGATTTGGCGCTCGTGCTCCACGCCGAGCACGGCGGCGGCAACAACAGCGCTTTCGCCCTCCACGTCGTCTCCTCCTCCGACACCGACACCTATTCGGCGATAGCGGCGGCGGTGGGCTCGCTCAAGGGTTCCAAGCACGGCGGCGCGAACATTAAGGTCTCGGCGATGATCGGCGACATAAAGGCCCACGTTAAGGACTGGGCCGACGACGGCGAGGTAGCGGCCTACCTATCCAAAATAATCCGCAAGGAGGCTTTCGATAGGAGCGGGTTAGTCTACGGGATGGGGCACGCGGTGTACACGTACAGCGACCCGCGCGCGGTTATTCTGCGCAGCAAGGCGGAGGAGCTCGCGACCTCCAAGGAGTGCCTGCCGGAGTTCAACCTCCTGCGCTCCGTGGAGCGGCTGACGCCGGCGGTTTTTGCCGAGGTCAAGGGCAACAAGAAAGTCATGGCGGCCAACGTCGACCTCTATTCGGGGCTTGTTTACAGTATGCTGAACATCCCGCAGGAGCTCTACACGCCCATCTTCGCGATAAGCCGCATAGCGGGCTGGTCGGCGCATAGGATAGAGGAGATAATCAGCGGCGGCAGGATCATGCGCCCGGCGTACAAGAGCGTGTCGGAGCCTCGGCCGTTTGTGCCGATGGACAGCAGGGGATAGGGCGGTTTCCCGCCGTAGCGGCGGGCGGAGGCCGCGGCTCTGCCCGCAAATGCAATTTTACAAAAATACCTTGATTTTCCCCGTGATGGTATGTTATCATTATTTTGTATGATTTCCGCAAAGATTTTGTAAAATCCTCACGCTTACGGAGGCGAAAAGTGGAAAACGTGTTCTTGAAAGCCGGCAGCGGTACGCACTGCATCTTTTCTTGGGGAAAATTGGGCGACATAAAGGACGGGCGCGGCGACCTTGGGGAGGATGTCCCCGTTCTGGTCTACAGGCTGATGCAGTACACGATACTCGACGTGCTGGCTAAGGAGTTCGGCGAAGAGAAAGCGAACGATTACATCCGCGCGGCCGGTTGCCTCGCGGGGCGGGAATTTGCGGACAATGTGCTGGATTTAAACGCGGATTTTAGCAAATTCGTAGCCGATTTGCAGAAGAAGCTGCAAGAGCTTAGAATCGGGATACTGCGCATGGAGGCTTTCGACGGTGGCTCCGGGGAGATGACCCTGACGGTCGGGCAAGACCTGGATTGCAGCGGGCTGCCCGTCACCGACGAGACCGTATGCGACTACGACGAGGGGTTTATCGCCGGCATCCTCGAGGCGTACACGAAAAAAACCTATAAGGTGCGCGAAGTCGATTGCTGGGCGAACGGCGACAGGGTATGCCGCTTCAACTGCAAAGTTGCGGAATAAATGGCCGGCCTTGATCCACTAAAGCCTGCGGCGGACACGCTCTTCGCCTACTTGCGCGACGTTATCTACGACTATCCGAGAGCCAAGTTAGACGTCTCGCGGCTGCCGGAGGCGTTCGCCGACTTCGGCCAAGGGTTGCAGTATTTCGGCGCCATGCTCTCCGAAATGAGGGACTTCGCCCAAGAGCTGTCGATGGGCAATTTGCAGTGCCGGCCGCCCTCCCGGGACAACGAAATAGCCGCGCCCCTAAAAATGATGCACGCCTCCCTGCGGCATTTAGCGTGGCAGACGCAGCAGGTGGCGAAAGGCGACTACAACCAACGCGTTGATTTTATGGGCGAGTTCGCCGACGCGTTCAACGAGATGACCAAGCAGCTAGAGCTGCGCACAAATAACCTCCAGAGGATGATAGACGAGAAGACCAAGTCTGTGGTGGAGCTGAAAAACGCCATCCTGAAGACAATGGCGGAGCTTGTGGAGTACCGCGACGACGTCACCGGCGGGCACATCGAGAGAACCCAGCGCTACCTAGGCATACTTATCGACGCGATGCTTGCTCGCGGCGTGTACGCGGAGGAGATGGCCTCGTGGGATATAAAATTGGTGTCGCAGTCGGCGCAGCTGCACGACTTGGGCAAAATCGCCGTAAAGGACAGCATCCTCCTGAAACCCGGCAAGCTCACGGACGAGGAGTTCGAGTCCATTAAGCAGCATTCCGTGGTCGGCGAAGAGATCATCGAAAAAATCATAACGGAGACGACGGAGCGCGAGTTCTTGGAGCACGCGAAGCTCTTCGCCGGGACGCACCACGAAAAGTGGGACGGGAGCGGCTATCCGAGGGGCTTAAAGGGCGCGGAGATCCCGCTTCAAGGCAGGATAATGGCGATTGCCGACGTCTACGACGCGCTCGTCTCCAACAGGCCCTACAAAAAAGCTTTCACGCACGAAGAGGCGTCCAACATCATCTCGGAGAGCCGGGGGACGCACTTCGACCCGGCGCTAGTAGATATTTTTTTAAGCGTTTCCGACGAGTTTGAAAAAATTGCGCTATTTTATACGTAAGATGCGTGGATTGATATATATTTTACGTCAAAGGCAAGATGGGCGGCGCTAAAAAAAACTCAAGGGTTTTGCCCGCGAAACCGATATTATACATAATAACGGGTTTTGGTACAATCTATACAAAAATGCGATAGGAGAGCCGATATTATGATGAAAGCCGGGTACGGAGCCTACAAGGGCGCGCAGACGGAGACCAAAGATCAGGGCAAACTCATCCTTGTGACCTACGACATTGCCATAAAGCACGCCAAGCTTGCGCTTGAGGTCTTCGACGACAAGAAGAAAATCGAGGAGCGCGCCAAGCACATCTTCAAAATCCAAGACGCCTTAGAAGAGCTGCAAATCGCCCTGAACATGGACGCCGGCGGCGAGATCGCGGCGAACCTCTTCCAGCTGTACACTTATATGTACAATGTCACGGTGGAGGCGAACATCCGCACCGATAAGACGAAGATCGAAGAGGTGCTGCAGTACCTAGAAACGCTGCGCGAGGCGTGGGCGCAGGCCAACCTGAAGTCCAAGGCGGAGTCGGCGCCGGAGTTGAATTTGGAGAACGCGGCGGTGTAGGGTAGTGGTTGTTTTATTGGCAATGCCGCCGCAACGTTATAAATATTTCAATTTTTCTATGGAGGAACCATAATGGAGCCAACGGGCAATAACCCCGGCGATAACAAGCCGGAAGAAAAATCGCCGCAAAAACCTACTTATCCGGCAGAGAAATTTACGGATACTGACCGCATAGGCGATATGCTCTCCGGCGGCAAGGCGCAGATCAAAAAGTTTACCCGGAGCTACACATTCAAGATCCTGTTTTTAGGATGCTTGATACTGCTTATGCTCATTCCGCTGGCAATGGTCGGCGAGCTTATCCAAGAGCGGAGCAAAACGGCGGACTCCGCCGAGGCGGAGGTGATGGAGGCGTGGGGGGGCGAGCTTGCGGCGGCGGGGCCGGTGATTGCGATTCCAGGCCTCAGAACCGTGGAAACCCGCTCCCAAACGACGGAGGGCAAAGAAATAGTTAAAATTACCGAAGAGCCTTTTACCTTGGTAGTAGCCCCGCAGAAGTTGAACATTAAGGCGGACTTCAAGACGGAGGTTCGGAAGCGGGGGATTTTCTCCGTGCCGCTGTTTTACGGCGACTTTGCCATGTCCGGCGACTTCGATTTCGCGCAGGCGCTTGTCTCCTTGGAGCAAAACGAAAGGGTTGCGCTCAATAAGGCGGAGCTGGTAGTCGCGCTTTCAAGCCAAAAAGGGATACGGAAGATAGACAAGGCAGAGTGGAGCGTAAGCGGCGAAGGCTCCGCGCTTTCCTTTCAACCGGGAAATAGGGGGCAAAATTTTGTCCGCGAAGTAAGGTCGCTCAATTCAAAACATAGCTACAGTTTTAATAAGAAGTTTCGAGATTACTATGACGAAGACGTGGGCGGCAAAGGCGGAATCTACGCGGCCATACCGAAAATTGACGCCGATACCAAAGCGGCTTTCAACATTGTGGTGACCATCAACGGGGGCAGGCTGGTGCGCCTCCTCCCGTTAGGCCAGGATACCCGCGCCGACATCGCCGCCGATTGGCCGACGCCCTCCTACCAAGGTTCATTTCTTCCCGGAAGTTCGGACATCGGCGATAAAGGCTTTAACGCGGCGTGGGACATTAGCTATCTCTCACGGGACATTCCTTTGCATTGGAAAGGGAGCGGCGGCCACGACTACTCCGAAGCGCTCTTCGGCGTAAATTTCTTCCGCGCCATCGACACATATTCGCTTAACAAACGGGCCGTAAAGTACGCGATCCTTTTTATCATTGTCCCGTTCCTAACGCTTTTCTTGTTTGAAATCCTCACCAAAAAGAGGATTCACCCCGTGCCGTACCTGCTGTGCGGGATCGCCAATATCATCTTCTACCTTCTGTTGCTCTCCCTATCGGAGCAGCTGCCGTTCTACCTTGCGTACATTATCGCCGCCGTAGCCATAATCGCAATGCTCACGCTCTACTCGCGGACGCTCTTGCCCTCTTGGAATAAGAGCTGGTACATGGGTATGGTGATAACGGTCTCGTACGTATTGCTCTACGCGGTGCTGAACGCGGAGTCGTACGCGCTGCTGGTAGGTTCTGTCTTTGCGTTCATAGTGGTAGCGATGGTGATGTTTGTTACTAGGAAATTGAATTGGTATGGGGCGGATGAGTGATTTTGACGTTGATGTTGACTTTGATTTTGACTTTGATTTTGACTTTGTGTGGCGGCTTTAGCCGCCACACGTTATGAAGCCGTAGGCTTCGTCTGAAAAAGATTTAAAGTATTTGACTTTTATAGGCTTCGTCTGAAAAAGATTTAAAGTATTTGACTTTTATAGGCTTCGCCTGAAAAAGATTTTAAAAGATTTTGGCTTTGATTTTAAAAGATTTAAAAGATTTTGATTTTGATGTTGGCAACAAGGTCATCAATACCAACCAATTCCTCATCCCCCGACAAAAGATTTTTTAATTTCGCCCGCCCCGATTTCGCCTCGTCCCCGCCTATAAATAGCGCGTATTTCGCCCTAGCCGCGTTGGCCAATTCTAATTGCCTGCTGATTTTCGCGCCCTCTTTTAGCGGGAATTCGCACGATATGTTTGAGGATCTCAACCGCCGCGCCGCTTTGATCGCTTCCCCGTAGCCGTAACCGTCGCTGTCAATAGATACGATAAAAACATCGCTCCGCGGCGGCATTGCCTGTGTCAATGACTTTTGTTTTAGCAATTCGCCTAAGACCACGTCGCCCGCCGCGAACCCCACCGCCGGCGTCTTCGGGCCGCCGTATAGCTGCACCAAATTGTCGTACCTGCCACCGCCGGCGATGGCGCGCAGGTTTCCGTTGACATCAACCAGTTCGAATACGATCCCCGTGTAATAGGCGAGTCCCCTGACGATTCCGATGTCAAACAAAACATAGTCGCTCAGCCCGTATGCGCCTATCAGCGAAAAAAGTTTTTTTAGCTGCCCCAATGGATTAATTTGAGTTGACGTTGATGTTGATGCGGCCTGCCCGCTTGTCGCCGCATCATGCGGACTTTTTGCATCGCCGTTAC
>JAIRUL010000020.1 GCA_031254445.1 Chitinispirillales bacterium | reverse complement strand
CAAAGTCAACATCAATGTCACTCCTTCCCTTTAGGCAACTTCGACACAAGCGACAGATTAATATCTATCCCCTCTATCTGGAAGTGCGGGATTACCGATAGGCTTACCCTGAAGAAGCCAGGGTTATCTTCCAGCTCGCTTACGCTTACGTCGGCGTCTTTTAGCGGGTGCGTGGCTATTAGATCCGGGCCCGGGTCTTTCATCTCGGTGACGAGCTTTTTTATCCAGCGGGTCAGCTCTTCTTGGAGCACCATGCGGCTCTTTGTCGAGCCGATGTTTTCGCGCTGGATCACTTTTAGGTAGTGGGCTATGCGCGAGATGAGGAAGATGTATGGCAGGCGCGAGTTGATCCGCATGTTGGCGGTCACTATCGGGCTCTCGAACTCCTGCGGTTTTTGCGCGGAGTTCGCCGAGAAGAAGCACGCGTAGTCGCGGTTCTTGTAGAACGAGAGGGGGATGAACCCCTCTAGGGCGAACTCGAACTCCCGCGTCTCGGGGATTAAAATTTCGGTTGGTATCTTCACTTCCGTCCCGCGTCCGGCGTCAAATACATGCACCGGAAGGTTGTCTACCCTTCCTCCCGCTTCTGGACCGCGAATTTGAACACACCAACCGTTATCTATGAAAGACTTAACCATATTGGAGGCGAACGCGAACGAGGCGTTGCCCCAGAGATATTTGCTGTTGTCTATGCCCGCCACGCCCTCCCTGTACACAAACTCCTTGACCGGCATCGTCTCCGGCCCATAGGGCAAGCGCAGCGAGAAGCGCGGGAGCGTGAGGCCGACGTAGCGGCTGTCTTCGCTATTCCTAAACGAGTTCCAGCGCAGGAAGTCCGAGCGCTCCATGTAGTTGTGCAAGTCTTCGATTTTCGTGAGGTCGACGGCCTTCTCCTTCGCGAAAAACTTGGGCGTGGCCGCCCCGATGAACGGGCAGTGGCACGCCGCCGCGACCTTCGATATCTCCTGAAGGAGCGAGATGTCCGCCGCGCCGGAATCGAACTCAAAGTCGCTAATCATAGCCGCATAGGGCTCGCCGCCCGGGGTGTCGTACTCATCCGTGTACACGTGCTTGTAGAGCCCCGACTGAATCGTCTCGGGAACATCCTCGAAATCCTCCGCCAACTCCTCCTTGGAGACATCTAAGACGTTGATTTTTACATTCTTGCGGAAGTCCGTCCGCTGCACGAGAAAATCGAGGCTACGCCAGATCGATTCGAGCTTCTGGAACTGCGGGGCGTGCAGTATCTCGTCTAGTTGCAATGAGATACGGCGGTCGAGCTCCGCTATTTGGCAGTCTAGGACCGTCTTGTCTATTTTGTCGATGGCAACGGACGACTCTATAACGCTATCCACGAAAAGCGCGAGCGCCGCGCCTATGCGCTCGCCCGCCTTGCTCTCGGCGAGCGCCTGCGGATCCCTATACTTAGAGATCGCGACCGCCTCCTGCGGCAGGGCGGCATTCATCGTCTGGTATATGTACTCAAGCCCGGAGGCCGGGCACGTGTCGGCCATATTCGTATCGGTTGCGGCCATTTCCGCAACGGCAGTTTCGTTCGACATTTTTTCTCCTTTTGTGTTTGTGTTTTTGATAACGCAATTGCAATGATTTTTACCGCAACAATATCTTCGGTTTACGGTATTGATATCAACCGGCCATTCCAAAAATCAATCCGTCCACCCAATAATCTTACGCGCCCTCCTATCACACCGGCTTAAGCCCGCTCTTGTCCTCAAGTTCCGGCACGATCCTCTGCAGCTCCGTCCGCAGATTCCGCGCCGCGTCGGGGTTTTTTATCAGCTCTTCGAGCCTCCGCCGAAACTCCCTGTTGTCGAGCAGGTTAGACTTCAAGTCTTTGAGGAGGTTCCGCGCCGCGAGAAGGCGGCTCAAAGAGGGCACCGCCGTGGCCACATTCTCCGGCCTAAACGAGTCCATGCCCGTCACCGGTATCTCCACCGCCATATCCCCGCCGCTAACGCTGAGTTTGTTCGCCACCGAAAACGACATGTTTAGCTTGAAATCCGCCATGACCTGCTGAAAGTTGTTCTTGTCGATAGAGACCTTCTCCCTATCCACAACCCGCCCCTGCTTGCCGCGCCCCGTGAGGTCGCCCATCACAAGCATCTTTAACGGCAGCTCGACGTTCTTGCGCACGTCGCCCTTGCCCACATCGAGCTTGAGGTTGATGCGCGCCGCCGGAATCTCGTTTTGAAAACTTCCTGCCATGTTTTACCGCCTTTCTTTGTGTTGAAAATTTTATATTTTGACTTTGCCCTCTAGTATCCCCATAATCTTATTCATACAGCGAACGATCTCCGCATACTCGTCCGCGCTTATGCTTATTGTTGATTGATTGGCAGATTGCTTTATTGGCTTATCAACGCCGCCATTATTATCATTGCCACCATTACCCCTATCATCCATACCTTTCTGTATTAATGTTGACGGCTCCGGCTTCGCCTCCGCCGCAGCCTTCGCCAACCGCTCGCTTTCAATCCCCTTTTCCCACTCCGTCACGCGCTTATACAATAGCAGCGGGAACGGCGCACCCACCGACGAAAACCTCTTTTCGAGCGCGGACTTTAGCGTCGACAGCGCCTCTTTCATCCTTCCTACATCCTCCGCGTCCCCCGCCGACGCCTCGGCCTTGGGGCAGGCGCTGTTGAACCGCGCCTCCGAGAGCCAGCGCAGCGCCGCGAGCTTCGCCCCTTCGCGCTGCGGGAAAATATCGTCGAAGTTGTCGCGGCAGTAATTTGCCAACGCGCAAAACACATCGGCCAAACGCCCAATGTCGTTCTTCCGAAGCATCGAATACGCCAAAAAAGCCATCGCCCGCGCGTCCTTAGACTTTTCGGCGAGAATCTTAACGGCAAGCGCCTCCACCGCGTCAAT
>JAIRUL010000295.1 GCA_031254445.1 Chitinispirillales bacterium | reverse complement strand
ACCGTGTCGGCGATGACGTTGCGCGCGTCAACCCGCGCGGCGTTCGGGTCGGTGTTGCGTATAAGCTGCACGGGCGGGTTGCCGAAGATGTAGCCGCCTACGGGGTTGGCCGGGTCTATGAAGTCCGCCGCTTTTATCGTGTTTTTGTCGGCGACCACTGACTGTTGCGCCGTGGCCGCCGCGATGTTCTGGATGTTTGTGGACACCGCCGCCGAGAGCTTCATGTTCGCTGCCGTGGCGTATTTGGGGTCGGGGTCGAAGAAGTTGAACCCGCTGTAGCCCATCAGGTTGTAGCCCCCCACGTGCACCTCGTTTACGGCCTTGATGAGCGCCGCCGCGAACTCGTCGAGCTTCGCCTGATACTCCGGTATGTAGATGTCGCGGCTGTCAAAGAGCCCGCGCAGCTGCCCGCCTGTTGGCATGTAGTCTAGCCGCGTCTCCGAGAAGCGCACGCCGACGTCCCTTATTATGGTTCCGTCTTCCAGCTCCCTAGACATGGTCGTGACCTCTAAGTTCTGCATGTACGACGGCGCGATAAGCACGCTCCCCGAAGTGGTAACGGTTACCTGCCCGAGGTCGTTCTCGATAACGTTTATCTCGATTAGCTGCGAGAGCTCTTTTAAGAGCAAGTCGCGCCTGTCGCGGCTGTCGTTGGCGTGCTGGTTGCCGACCTCTACCGTCGCGACCTCGTGGTTCAGGTTCATTATCTCGTAGGAGAGCTGGTTTATCCTGTTTAGGTGCATCGGTATTTCGTCGTTTTTCTGCTGGCGCAAATTGGCGAGCTCGGTCGCCGCCTTGCGGAAGTTGTCCATCATGATCTCGGCGTTGGTCTTGACCATGGTGCGCGCCGAGAGGTCCTGCGGGTTGTTTGCAAGGTTGTCCCACGAGTTCCAGAACTGATCCATGTAGTGCATGATGCCAAGGTCGCTGGGCTCGCAGAGGATGGCCTCCATGCGGTTGAACGCCGAGCTTACCTGCACGAAGTACCCGACCTCGGAGTTCTGCTTGCGTATCTGCTCGTCGAGAAACGAGTTGCGCATCCGCTCGATGTTGACCACGGTGGCGCCAAGCCCCATCTGCCCGAAAGCGGAGTCGTAGGCGTACATGGTGGTCTGGTTTATCCGCTTGCGGGAGTACCCGTCCACGTCCGCGCTGGCGACGTTTTGGCCGGTGATGTCGATACCGAGCTGCGAGCATTGCAGGGCGCGGGTGCCTACGCTCAAGACGGACATTATTGTCATTTTTTTGCTCCTAAAGTCAAAAGATTAAAGTCAAAACATCAACACATCTGTCTTTCAAACTACTTCGTTAAACATCGACAAGCTACTTCCGCTTGGCTTAAAGTCTCCTTTGTGCCGGTAGCCTGTTTTTGGCGTTGTCGAGGCTTTTATCATATTTACGGACGCGTTGATGCTGCCTAGGGCTTCGCGGAAGAGCACTATGTTTGATGTGTTCAGGGCTTTTAGCTTCTCTACGCGCTCCATTAGCGCGGCTCTGAGCGCTTTTAGCCTTGTGCGCGTCTCCGGCTCGCTCTGCTCGATGATGGAGATTATGCGGCCAGACGGCGCGGCTTCGCCTAGTATTTGGTGGAGGCGATCGCAGATGTCAATCCTGCGCTCCTCTGCTTTCTCTAAGCCGCAGATGTGGCTGTCGAATATCGAGCACTTCCGCTTCATCCCGTCCACGTCGTTGCCGCGCGCGCTGTTGTTTATCTCCTGCGCCGCGTCTATTAGGTTTTGGTGGATGTCGTTCTCTTGCGTCAAGAGGTTCGTCAGCTCGTTGAAAAGAATCGTCTGCTCCATCATTTGTTTGCCCCGCTTTCCGCGTTAGCCGCGATAGTTTCGTTGTTTGCGTTAGCGCCCTCGGCGGCTTTCGCCTTGAGGTTAAGCACCGCGCGCACGTACTCCTGCGTCTCCTTGTAGGGAGGGATGCCGTTATGCTTTTTTACGGCGTTCGGCCCCGCGTTGTACGAGGCGAGCGCGAGTTTTTCGTCTCCGCCGAACTTCTCAAGCATGCTCTTTAGGTACTTCACGCCGCCGGCGATGTTCTCGGCGGGGGAGAACGAGTAGCTTACGCCCATCTCCCGCGCAGTGCCGTCCATAAGCTGCATTAGCCCTTTCGCGCCCTTGGGCGAAACCGCGTTTGGGTTGCCGGCCGACTCGCGGGCGATGACCGCCGTGACGAGGTTCTCGTCCACGCCGTAGCGCTCGCTGATGCCGGAAATCAAAGAGTCCCACTTGCCGCGCACCCGGCCGATAAGCGCCGCGCTGTCGGCGGAGCTGTAAGGCGCCGTCGCCCGCCCGCGCCTCTCTAGCGCCCACAGCGGGGCGTTGCCGTTATCCAATGCAGGAACGTTCTTGCCCTCGCTCCGCTCAATCTCTTTCTGTATCAGCGCCGCAAGCCCCAGCCCCCCGCCCTCCGCGCTCATCTTGGCGTACTGCCCGTCGAGCATCTCAGTGAAAATGCTCTCGCCCATATTCTTAGGTATAAGAGAGCTCTCGGAGCCCGCCCCCGCCCCGCGCATAGCCTTGAACATCATCGACGTGAACATCGCCTCGAACTCTTTGGCGACCTGGGCGGCCCGTGAGCCCTGAGCCTGCAAGCCCGAGGCCTGCGGGCCGCCCGTCGCGTTCATATTCTTCGTATTGCCGATGCTATCGATTGCTATGGCCATGATACGGTTCTCCTCCGTTGGTAATAAACAGCAAATGGTGTGCCAAATGCGGGATTTTTGGGAAATAATGGGAAATTGAAGCGTTTTAGGGGGTTGGCGATGGGGGCTGGGGGAAAATTTTTCATGCGTCGGGCAAAAAATGTTGCCTTTGACTTTGACGTTGACTTTGTGTGGCGGCTTTAGCCGCCACACGTTATGAAGCCGTAGGCTTCGTCTGAAAAAGATTTTAAAGAATTTGATTTT
>JAIRUL010000173.1 GCA_031254445.1 Chitinispirillales bacterium | reverse complement strand
ATAAATATAATTGATGCTTCTTAAAAAACAAGGGAAATTATATTTTTTTTATTCATAACCACCCCCATCCGCCAACTGCCACATCTCTCCGCCTTGCTGTCCGTTCCGTAGCCCCCCGCCTAAAAAATATCCACCAATCCCGCATAATGCTTTGTTTCCGCGCGCAAATTTAGTATATTATATTGATTGCCCGTTTCACAAAAACGCATCGGCATTGTATGTTAATAGCGAAGAGCAGGAAGAGCGACAGGAAAAACGACCGGAAGGGCGACAAGAAGCTGAAAGAGAAGGCCCGCAAGCAGGCGGCGCTTGCGCGGCGGGTTCTCTTTTCCGTGCTGATTGCCGGGGTTTTGGGCGTTTTTTTGTACAACAATAGGGATTATTTTTTAGACCCGGGCGACAGCGCCGATGTGGGGCCTAAGCTGGCAAGCCATTTCGCCGGGAAGAAAGCGGAGAGCGCGCCCAAGCCTAAGCCCGCGCCGAAAGCTAAGGCGGAGGCCAAGCAGGCGGAGGGGCGGCCTGCGGCGGATCCGAAGCCGGACATAGACGCTGGCGGCGGCGCGGGCAAGCCGGATCATCCCGCGGGGCAGGCTGCGGCGGAGCCTAAGCCGAAGCCGGGGAAGCCTAAAAAGGCGAAAGACGTTAAGGTTTCGGGCGGTACGGCTCGGGAGCATAGGAGCGTAGGCGAGGTTTTGGGGGGGCTTGAGTTTTCGGGCAATGCCGACGGCGGGGTGGGGAAGAGTTTAGCGGCGCTCTCGGAGCCGCCGCGGGAGCGTAGCCCTGAGCCGGTTGCGGGGCCGGGGCCTGAGCCGCCGCCGTCAACGTTGGCGCAGCCGCTAAAGGCGGCGGAGCCTTCGGCGCCGGTTCTACAGCCGCCGCCTAAGGAGCCGGCGCAGCCGCCGAAGCGGGATTCGCTGTTGGCGCAGGCGCCTGCGGAGCGGTTGGTATTGCCGCCGCTTGCGCCGCCGGAGGAACCGCCGCAATCAATGCCGCCGCCGGGGATTGGTTCGTTGCGCGCTGCGGGGGCGCAGCCGGATTCGGCGTCCGCCGCTGCGGATTCGTTGGGCGCCGGCGCGGAGGCGGCAGCGGCCGATAGCGCTTTGGGGGCGGTTGCCGGCGCGCCGGGGGGCGGCAAGGGCTTCTTTGCGCGCTTGGATTGGGATCGGCTTAAGAGTTGGGGCATGGATAAGGTTAATTTGGGCGTGGAGCGGATAAAGGGTTTTGATCCGGATAAGCTTAATGGTTTAGGCGTGGATCAGCTTAAAAAGATTGATGCGGAACAGCTTGAACGCCTTGGCGCCGACCGGCTTAAAAGCATTGACCCGGAAAAGCTTAAGAGCGCGGGCGCCGGTTTGTTTGCTCACTGGAAGGCGGAGGCGCGCGCGCATTGGGAGGGCGCCGGTTTATGGCTGCGGTCATGGTGGGATCGCGCTGGGCTAAATGAGTTTTGGGAGAGCGTGAATTCGCTCGTTCTCTTGGGCATGGATAAGTGGGGCGGGGGTGGCGGCGATAAACGCGCCGCTTCGGGCGCTGGCGGCGCGGATGCGGTTCAACGCGCGGACGCGGTTGCCGCCCCGGTCGATACCGCTGCGGTTAAGCGCTCCGGTTCGCTGCTTTTGCCCGATATCAGCTGCAACCTCGGCGACCGCGAAGATTTGCGCATCAACATGTCGATTGAGCTGCTTTTTGACGGAAGCGACTCGCTTGCGGGCGAACTTGACTTTAAGCGCGGGATGCTTTTGGCCGTGGCTGGGGCGGTGATGCGCAAGAACGAGTACGGCAACATAAGCCTTACGGCGCTTAGCGCCGGGCTGCTCAATTCTTTTAACGGGCAGCTTAGGAGCGGGCAGCTCAGCGGCGTTGACATAAAGGAGTTTCAGGTGGAGCAGGTGGCGTCTCGCTATTGGGATATGTGAGTATCGAAACGGTTATCATGGAATAAAAACCAAACAAACAGTGCAAGGATAGGGATAGGTAAGGTAAAATGGGATTTTTTGACGCAATCATTAAGCTTATCGGGTCTAAGCAGGAGCGCGACGTTAAGAGGCTGGTGCCTATTTTGGAGCGTGTCAATAGCCATAGGGCGGAAACGTCCGCGTTTAGCGACGACGAGCTTAGGGGCAAGACGGCTGAGTTCCGCTCAAGGCTTGCCGAGGGCGAGACGCCCGACGACCTCCTCCCCGAGGCGTACGCCGTTGTGCGCGAGGCCACGCACAGGGTTTTGGGCGAGCGTAAGACGGTAACCGACTCGGGGACGGGCGCGGAGATTCCGTTTATGGCGCACTTCGACGTGCAGGTCATGGGCGCCGCGGTGCTGCATCAGGGCAAGATTGCCGAGATGAAGACGGGCGAGGGCAAGACGCAGGTCGCTGCGATGGCGGCGTATTTGAACGCGCTTAGCGGCAAGGGCGTGCACGTCATAACGGTCAACGACTACCTTGCGCGGCGCGATAGCGAGTGGATGGGGAAGATATTTACATTTTTAGGGCTTACGGTAGGGTGCTTAGATCTCACCGAGCCGCACAGCCCCGAGCGGCAGGCGGTTTACGCGAGCGATATTACATTCGGCACGAACAACGAGTTTGGGTTCGACTACCTGCGCGACAACATGGCCGGCGCGCCGGAGCACTGTGTGCAGAGGGAGCTGAACTTTGCGATTGTCGACGAGGTGGACAACATCCTTATTGACGAGGCGAGAACGCCGCTCATCATATCGGGGCCGGTCACAAAGTCGAACCGCGAGTACGAGGAGCTCAAACCCCGCGTCGCAAAGCTTGTGTCGACGCAAACCGCGCTTACCCAGAAGGTCGCCGCCGAGGCGGAGGAGCTTCTTAAGCAGGAGGGCAAGGAGTTTGAGGCGGGGTTTAAGCTCATGGTCATGCAGCGCGGCGCGCCGAGGAACAAGCGCTTCATGAAGCTCATAAAGGAGCAGGGCGCGGCAAAGTTCATGAAAGCTGTCGAGACCGAGTACTTGCGCGACAAGAAACTGCACGAGATAGACGAGGAGCTCTATTACACGATAGACGAGTCGGGGCACAGCGCCGACCTCACCGAGAAAGGGCGCACCCTTGTGGGCGGGAGCAACCCCGAGTTTTTCATCATGCCGGATTTGGCGGAGACGCTCGGCAAGATTGACCACGACGAGGCGCTCAGCATCCAAGAGAAAGCGGATCGCAAGGAGGCCGCGCACCGCGATTACGCGGAGATATCGGAGCGCATCCACAGCGTAAGCCAGCTCCTTCGCGCGTACTCGCTCTTCGAGCGCGATGTCAACTACGTTGTGCAGGATGGGCAGATTCTTATTGTCGACGAGTTCACCGGCCGCATCCTCCACGGGCGCCGCTACAGCGAGGGGCTCCACCAAGCCCTTGAGGCCAAGGAGGGGGTGAAGGTCGCCGGCGAGAACCAGACGCTCGCGACAATCACATTCCAAAACTTCTTCAAGATGTACAACAAGCTCGCGGGGATGACCGGAACCGCCGTTACCGAGGCGGCTGAGTTCCACGAGATTTACAAGCTTGACGTGGTGACGGTACCCACGAACAGGACGCTCAAGCGGCGCGACCACGACGACGAGATTTACAAGACCTACCGCGAGAAGTACAACGCCATCGTGCAAGACATAAAAGAGATGCACGAGCTTGGCCGCCCCTGCCTCGTGGGCACGACCTCCATCGAGAAGTCGGAGCTTTTGAGCAGGATGCTTCTGCGGGAGGGCGTTCAGCACGAGGTTCTCAACGCGAAGCAGCATGCGAAGGAGGCGGCTATCGTCGCGCAGGCGGGCCGCCTCGGCGCGGTGACCATAGCGACCAACATGGCGGGCCGCGGCACCGACATCGTGCTTGGCGGCAACTTCGAGGCTATGGCCAACCACGAGCTGCACAAGCAAGGCGTAGACCCCGACGCTATCACTCTTGAAGAGAAGCGCCAAAAGTTCGCCAAGCTCTACGCGAATGTCCGCGAAGAGCAGGAGAAGGTGCTTAGTTTCGGCGGCCTGCACATCATAGGCACGGAGCGCCACGAGAGCCGCCGCATCGACAATCAGCTGCGCGGGCGCGCGGGGCGCCAAGGCGACCCAGGGTCGTCCAAGTTTTTCTTGTCAATCGACGACGACCTCATGCGCATCTTCGGCGCGGAGAGGATAAGGGCCGTGATGGACAGGCTCGGCACGCCGGAGGGCGAGGCGATAAGCCACCCGCTCGTGTCTAACTCTATAGCCGGCGCGCAGAAGCGGGTCGAGGGGCGCAACTTCGACATCCGCAAGCACCTCAAAGAGTACGACGACGTGATGAACTTCCAGCGCCGCGAGATTTACGGCCTGCGCCAGCGCATATTGCGCGGCGAGAACCTGAAGGACGAAATATTAGACCAAATCGCCAGCGCCTTAGAAGACATAATTATAAAGTACGCGCCCGAACGAGCCTACTCCGAGGAGACGTGGAACCTAAATGGCCTCTGCGAAGAGGCGCAGACGGTCTTCGGCGTGGTGTACCGCTTAGAAGAGGGCGAGGTTGAGTCGAAAACGCAGAACGATCTCTTTGACGAAACGTGGGAACTTGTAAAATCGCATTACTTGGAGAAAGAGGTGCGCTTCGGCGTGGAGGCCATGCGCCGCTTCGAGCGCGGCGTCTTCCTTATGGTGATAGACAATCTATGGAAAGATCACCTCTTCGAGATGGATCACTTAAAAGGCGGCGTGCAGTTTCGCGCGTTCGGGCAGAAGAACCCGCTCTTCGAGTACCAGCGCGAAGGCTTAAACATGTTTAAGGAGCTGCGCGGCGCGATAGCGCGTGAGATATCGAATTACCTATTCCGCTTAGAAAAGGTAGACCGCTCCGCGTCTACAAACACATTCTCCGGCGCCCGCGCGGTTCACGACGCCGCTGAGACGGTGTTTGGAGGCGGCTCGCGCGAAGCGGCCGTAACGGCTCGCCCGCGCGGAATACCGGCGGCGATGATGGCAAGCCGCGGCGGGGAAGACGGCCGCCCGGCGGCGCAGCAGCCGATAAGGGTCGGCCCGCAGGTGGGGAGGAACGACCCGTGCCCTTGCGGGAGCGGGAAGAAGTATAAGAAGTGTTGCGGGGCGGAGTAGTTATGGCTCGCGGATTTTTCTTTACCTTTGAGGGGATAGACGGGTGCGGCAAGAGCACGCAGCTTACGCGCGTCGCCGAGCGCTTGCGGGAGAGCGGAACCGCGTGCGTTGTTACCCGGGAACCCGGCGGCGCGCCTATAAGCGAAAAGATTCGCGAGCTTTTGATCTCTCCATGCAGCTCGCAAATGCGCCCCGAAACCGAACTCCTGCTCTACTTGTCCGCCCGCGCCCAGCACGTCCGCGAGGTCGTCAAACCGGCGATTGACAGGGGCGAAACCGTTCTTTGCGACCGTTTCGAGCAAGCGACGTTCGCGTATCAGGGCCACGGCAGAGGTTTGGATATTGATGTATTGCGCGATGTCAACGCTTTCGCGACGGGAGGGATATCGCCGGATATAACGTTTGTATTCGATATTCCCGTAACGCTATCGCAAGAGCGCCTAAACCAAATCGGTAAGGGTAAGGATAGAATGGAGAGCGCCGGGGTACAATTTTTTGAGCGCGTAAGAAAAGGATACCTAGAAGCGGCCGAAAAGAATCCGCAAAAAATAAAGTTGTTGGATGGGGCGAGGGATATGGATGTGTTGACTGGAGAGATATTGGGTGTGATTGAGCAGTATTGCAGTTGACTTTGACTTTGACTTTAAGACTTTGGCTTTGTGTGGCGGCTCTGCGCCACACGTTATGAAGCCGTAGGCTTCGTCTGAAAAAGATTTAAAGAATTTAAAAGATTAAAAGATTTTGGAGGCTAAAACATAAAATGAAAGTCGCAATCCTAGCCGGCGGTTTAGGCACCCGCCTCTCCGAAGAGACAGAGCTGCGCCCTAAGCCTATGGTCGAAATAGGCGGGAAGCCCATACTTTGGCACATTATGAAGATATACTCGCACTACGGCTTCAACGAATTTGTAATACTCACGGGCTACAAGTCGCATGTAATAAAAGATTTTTTCATAAACTACTACGCGCGCTATTCCGACGTCACTGTCGACATGGCGAACAACTCCGTTGAGTACAGCAACGTCCGCGCCGAGCCTTGGCGCGTGACTATGCTTTACACGGGCGCCGACACGATGACCGGCGGCCGGCTCCTGCGGGCGCGCGAGCTTTTGGGCGGCGAGAGGTTCCTTTTGACTTACGGCGACGGGGTGAGCGATGTGGATATAAACGAGGTCGTTCGCAGCCACGAGGCGGCTGGGAAGGCCGTAACGCTTACCGCGGTCAGGCCCACGGGGCGCTTTGGCACCATAACCATAAGCGGCGACGGGGTTGTCAAATCGTTTTGCGAAAAGCAGGATAGTGCCGGCGTGTGGATAAACGGCGGTTTTTTTGTGATGGAACCGGCGATTTTTGGCTATTTGACGGATGGCGACGCGACGGTCTTGGAGCGCGGGCCGTTTGAGCGCCTTGTGGAGGATGGACAGCTGAACGCGCATAAGCACGGCGGTTTTTGGCGCCCGATGGACACATTGCACGATAAGAACGAGTTGACGGGGATGTGGGTTAAGGGGGTCGCGCCGTGGGCGCTATGGGAGAAGCGGTGAAAGGGCGAATGATTTGATGTTGGATTTTTATAAAAACAAAACGGTCTTTATAACCGGCCACACCGGCTTCAAGGGGTCTTGGCTTTGCCGCGTGCTTAAGAAGGCCGGGGCTAAAGTGATTGGATCGGCGCTTGAACCGAATACGTCGCCGTCGCTTTTTAGCCAGATTGGGATTGCCAAGGGCGTATATCATTGCGTAAGCGATATAAGGACGGACAGCTTTCAATGGGTGGCCGCGCTTCATAAGCCCGATATCGTCGTTCATATGGCCGCGCAGCCGCTCGTGCGGGAGTCCTACGAATACCCGCGCTATACATATCAAACCAACGTTATGGGGACCGTGAACATCCTTGAGGCGGTGCGCGCGTCCCCCACGGTAAAGTCATTTGTCAACGTTACTACCGACAAGGTTTACGAAAATAAGGAACGGGCTATAGGATATAGGGAGGATGAAAATCTTTGCGGGTACGATCCGTATTCAAACAGCAAGTCATGCAGCGAGCTTGTAACGTATAGCTACAGGCAGTCGTTTTTCAGCGGCGCCGGCGGTAAAGACGCCCCCGCGGTATCTACCGCGCGCTCCGGCAACGTGATAGGCGGCGGCGACTACGCGAAAGATAGGATCATCCCCGACTGCGTGAGGGCGGCTACTTCGGGGAGGGAGATAGCGATAAGAAATCCGCAGTCGACAAGGCCGTATCAGCATGTGCTTGAGTGCCTATATGGGTATCTGCTCCTTGCGAAAATGCAGTATGAGGATAGGTCGCTTGAGGGGGCGTATAATTTTGGGCCGGATGACGGCTCTTGCGTTACAAACGGGGAACTTGTCGATCTATTCTGCGCCGCTTGGGGCAAAGGCGCGTCGTGGCGCGCGGAGGGCGGCGGCGGT
The DNA here is from genome assembly GCA_031254445.1 of Chitinispirillales bacterium. Lineage (GTDB taxonomy): Bacteria > Fibrobacterota > Chitinivibrionia > Chitinivibrionales > Chitinispirillaceae > GUT77. The sequence goes on along the minus strand of JAIRUL010000173.1, from coordinate 4,189 downwards.
CCGCACGAGGCGAATTTTTTGAAGCTAGACATCTCGAAATCAAAGGCCGTGCTTGGGTGGAAGCCCATGTGGGGCATAAAGACTGCGGTCGAGAAGGTTGTGGAGTTCGCGAAAGCCGGTACCGATGAAGAGAGGATTGCTTGCGTCGATAGGCAGATAGGGGAATATTTTGGCGGAGTTTGACAAATTCGCTTCAAGTTACAATAGCGAGATCGTAAAGGATCTTGGCCGCTTCGGGAAATACAGGGATACGGCTTTTTTATACAAGGCGCAGTATCTTAAATACATCTTGCCGAATCCGCCGGGCGGGATACTCGATTTTGGCTGCGGCGTTGGCTCAAATGCGCCGTGGCTGAAAAAATTTTTTCCGGACGCAAAACTGTTTGGTTGCGACGTGTCGCCGGAATCGATAAAAGTAGCGGCCGGCAATCATCAATACTGCGAGTTTGAAACGATAGCCGCGCCGAAAGATTTGAACATATATAAGGATAAGGTCGACGCCGTGTTCGCCAGCACCGTCTTCCACCATATTCCGCCAGCCGAGCATGAGGCGTGGATAAACGGATTGTATTCAATTATGCCGATAGGGGGGTATTTGGCAATCTTTGAGCACAATATGAAAAACCCGGTGACGGCAAAAGTAGTTAAGGGGTCAAAGGTAGACGAAGAGGCCACGATGCTTGGCGCGTTGTATTGCAAGCGGCTTGTGAGGAACAGGTTTTGCGGAACATCGACAAAAAACAAAAAGATACGGGCGGATCGCGATAGCGTAAAACTTAGGTATACATACTTTTCGCCGTGGCGCAACGCGCTGTTTACGGCGATGGAACGCATACTATGGTTTGTGCCGCTCGGCATGCAATATTGCGTGTACGCTAGAAAGCAGTGAAGAGGCTATACCTATGAGAAGGATTGTAGTAAACGGCGCTACGAGCATGATCGGGGCATCCATTGTAAGGTGCGCGCTAGCGCAGGGTAGCGAGGTTCTCTGCATCGTTAGAAATGATTCGGCAAGAATGGGCAATATTCCAAAGTCGGAAAGGGTAACGGTTGCGCGCGCCGATTTGGACGATTACGCCAGCCTCGAAATAGAGGAAAGGTATGATGAGTTTTACCACGTAGCTTGGGGAGAAACGGCAAGCGTTGCGCACAACGATGTTGACACACAGGAAAGGAATATACGCGGTACGCTTTCGGCCGCCTATCTTGCTCATCGTGTTGGCTGCTCTGTGTTTGTGGGCGCGGGGTCGCAGGCGGAATACGGGATTGTAAACGAGCCGCTTAGGCCGGATACTCCGGCAAATCCGCAGAGCGGCTACGGCGTGGCAAAGTACGCCGCCGGCAAGCTGAGCGCATTGCTCTGCGAACAGCTTGGCATACGGCATAACTGGATAAGGCTGCTTAGTATCTTCGGTCCTCAAGACAGGGCGAATATGCTTATAGTGTACGCGGTTAGAGAACTTTTGGCGGGCCGTTCGCCGGAGGTTACGAAATGCGAACAGATTTGGGATTACCTCTACTGCGATGATGCCGCGAAGGCGTTTCTTGCGGTGGGGAAGAGCGGCGTAGCCGGCAAAGCGTACCCGCTTGGTTCGGGAAAACCGCGCCGGCTCTTTGAGTACCTTGAGGCGCTTAGGGGCATTGTTAATCCGGACGGCGCGCTGCAATTCGGCAAAAGGGGGTATTACCGGCATCAGCCCATGCACCTTTGCGCCGATATCTCCGAACTTGCCGGCGACACCGGCTGGAAGCCCGAGGTTTCGTTCGAGGACGGGGTAAGAAAGGTGGTGGAGGGCATTCGGAGCGAGGCTCAATAGGCAACGGTTGATATCGGCGGATATGCCTATAGCGTTAATGGTGTTTTCGTAGGTATCGGGCGGACTAGCAAAAAGGGCAATTGATGATTTTAGAGGATAAACACATTCGCGGCAACTTGCTTCAATTCTTCAAGTTTGGCCTTGTCGGCCTTTCCAATACGGCGGTTGTCTATTTCGTTTATTCAGCGCTTGTGTATCTCGGCGTTTACTACATCGCCGCAAGCGTCGCCTCCTTTGCTGTCGGCATTTTGAACTCTTTTTTGTGGAACCACAAATACGTCTTCAAAGACGATACTGGCGAGCGCAGTATAACACGTTCACTTATAAAGACTTACGCGGTCTATGCCTTTACAGGGCTTATCGTGCAAAATATTCTATTGTACGTTTATGTAGATATCTTAAAGATGCTGGAATACGCCGCGCTGCTTTTCGTGTTGCCTATAACAGTTCCATTGAATTATATTTTAAATAAGCGGTGGGTGTTCAAAGCGGTAAGGCGTAACTAGTAAGGAGAACCAAGGTGAAGAAGATAAGCGTACTTGTACCATGCTTTAATGAAGATGAGAACGTCGTCCCTCTCACGGACGAGCTCGTCAAAATTTTTGAGGGGGAGCTATCGTCTTACGGTTACGAGATTGTTTTTATCGACAACAGCTCCGCCGACAACACAAAGCCGCTCTTGCGGGAGATTTGCGGGAAGAATAAAAAGGTAAAGGCCATCTTCAACGCGAAAAATTTTGGGCACTCCAACTCGCTCTACTATGGCATGTGCCAGACATCGGGCGATTGCGTTATCCTCTTTAGCGCCGATTTCCAAGATCCGCCCGAACTTATCCCCACGCTTGTGAGGGAGTGGGAAGCGGGGCACAAGATCGTATCGTGCATCAAGACCAAGAGCCGCGAAAACAAACTCATGCGCCTCCTGCGTACCTGCTATTACAAGGTTATCAAGAAGATGTCGGAGGTCGAGCAGATTGAGCATTTCACCGGTTTTGGGCTCTACGACCGGTCGTTTATAGAGATATTAAAGGGTTTGCGCGATCCGACCCCGTTTTTGCGCGGCATTGTCGCCGAACTGGGTTGCCATAGGAAAGAAGTATGCTACGAGCAACAGAAAAGAAAGGCTGGGAAAACCAAATACAGCTGGTATGCGCTCTACGATTTGGCGATGCTCAGCTTCACCTCCTACACAAAAGCCGGACTCAGGCTCGCCACAATCGTTGGCTTCATTACGGGCGGCATTACGTTTCTCGTGTCCATGGCGTACTTAGTCTATAAGTTGCTCTATTGGGACTATTTTTCCGTTGGGATGGCTCCGATGGTTATCGGCGTATTCTTTCTCGGTTCTGTGCAGCTGTTTTTTATCGGCTTCATCGGCGAATACATAATAGCCATAAATACACGGCTCAGGCTTATGAATAGGCCGCTTGTGATAGAGGAGGAGCGGGTCAATTTCGAACCGCCGGAAATAAGTTCTGACTCCGTCAAGTAAATCATGCCGATACATACTTTACCAAAGAGCGCGGCCGGATGATAAAAAAGTTCTTGATATTCTCCTACGGAAGCTTGTGCGCCGCAGCGATATCGTTTTTTTCTACCCCGGTAGTCACGCTGCTTGTTATCCCCGAAGAGTTCGGAAAGTCGTCTATGTTTACCGTTGTGCTGAACCTCATTTACCAAGTCGGGCTCTTAGGGTTAGATCAGAGTTTTATAAGGATGTTTCACGAGAGAAAGGATCCGGCGCAGAGATCGGGGCTTGCTAGGCAGTGCTTTTTTTTCGCGTTTTGCATGACGCTTCTTATTATATGCTGCCTACTGCCGTTTTGGCGGCATGTGTCCGCTATGCTCTTTGAGGGGGAGGATTTTTCCGCAACGCTGATTTTAGCGCTATGCCTGCTTATGTCTGTGGTCTACCGCTTTGCGGCAAGCGTCCTGAGGATGAACATGAGGGGCAACGCCCTATCTATAACGCAAATCGTAGGAATGATTGTGTACGTTACCGTTGTGATCGTCTACGCGAGGTACGTATCGTCGTCATTTCACGCTATTGTTTGGGGGACTGCGGTGTCATTGTTTGTATCGATAGCGATATCCGTTTTATTAGAGGTACGTTTTTGGATGCGGCGCTCGCAGGTGAAAATCTTTGATAGTGTCGAGATGGCGCGGATTTTTAATTATGGGCTGCCGCTTGTTCCGTTTCTCGTCATCGCTTACATATTCCAAAGCATGGATAAGATCGCGCTGCGCGCCTATTCGTCTTTCGAAGAGATTGGCCTCTATGCCGCAGCCGGTAAATTTGTGTTTATGCTGGCGATAATACAAACGGGTTTCTATCTTTTTTGGCAACCGATGGCGTTGGAACGGTATGAGGC
>JAIRUL010000140.1 GCA_031254445.1 Chitinispirillales bacterium | reverse complement strand
CATCAAAAACGGCTTTGCGATCAACGCCGCGAGCGGCGCGTCCGTGACGGTGTTCGGGCTCAACGGGAGCGTTATCCGCAAGCACAACCTGCCCGGCGGGAGCTATACGGTTAGGCTTGGGGATTTGCCTAAAGGGATGTATTTGGTGAAAGCCGTTGTGGATGGAAAGAAGATGGTGGTTCGGGCGGCGGTGCGGTAATATTGTTTTGATGTTTGCCCTAGCGTCCCGTACCCCATCTAGAGTTGCTGCTAAGTAAAGGCGTGGCTGGCCACGCCTTTACGAACGTTGCATTATGCCCCCCGCACCCCTGCCACGCCGACACGCGACCGAACGCCCCATTCTCCCATATAAGAATTTGACTTTAAAAAAGATTTTAAAAAAGGCTTTAACTTTTATTGCCCTTTCGGCTATCAATAAATTCTAACGCCGATTTTTCATCCCTATTGACAATCAGCTCGTTTGGGAATCTCAGCGATTCCAATATCGGCCTAACAGAATCATCCAACCCCAACTCGTGTATGGCGTGGGTGTCGCTGTTTACGGCTATCATGCAGCCCTCATCCTTGCACGCTTGCACGAGGTCGACGGCGCTTTGGGTTTCTGTTCTGGCGTATAGGATTTTTGAGTTGTTTAGCTCTAACGCTACGCCCATAGATTTGGCGGTTTGGGCTAGGCGCTTGTAGTCTACGGGGTAATGCGGGTCGTTTGGGTGCGAGATGATGTCTACGCACGGGTTTTTGCGCATTGCGGCTACGAGCATGTTTGTGTAGGCGTCTTTGCTTTGGCCTTTGGCGGTGTTGGGGTGGATGCCTAAGAGCACTATATCCAAGAAATTCATGAACATATGCGGGACGTCGATGTTTCCGTCGCCGTCTAATAAGTTGCACTCTACGCCTTTTAGGATTTTGACGCTTTGGCACGGCGACCTAAAGCGTTCGAAGAAAGGGTTGTTGAGGCGCCCGCCTATGGTGAGCCCGTGGTCGGTCACGGCAAAGCCTTTTATCCCTATTTCCTTAGCGCGTTCTAGGAGTTCGAGGACGGTGTGGATGCCGCACTTGCTGAATATCGAATGTACGTGCAGGTCGAATTCTATCATTGTGGTCTTAAAGTCAAAGTCTTTTAAATCTTTTTCAGACGAAGCCTACGGCTTCATAACGTGTGGCGCAGAGCCGCCACACAAAATCAAAGTCTTAAAGTCAAAATCTGCAAAAGCTTTTAAAGAGGGCGCGGAAAAACGCGCCCTCCTCTACACTACTGGCTTACTTCTTCTTCTTCGAAGGCTTCTTAGCGGGCGACTTCTTTGCCGCCGGCTTTGCGGCTTTCTTCTCGGCTTTTTTCGCGGCCTTTTTCGCCGGAGCCGACTTCTTGGAGGAAGAGGACGACTTCTTGGACTTGCCGCCGCCGGACTTGGCTTTGCTCTTCGCCTTAATCTCCGCCTGAGCGGCGGCGAGGCGGGCGATGGGCACGCGGAAAGGGGAGCAGCTGACGTAGTTGAGGCCGAGGCCGTAGAAGAACTCTACGGAGGCGGGGTCGCCGCCGTGCTCGCCGCAGACGCCGATCTTGAGGTTCGACTTCACGGAGCGGCCGCGCTCAACGCCGTACTGCACGAGCTGGCCGATACCGGACTGGTCGCTGCTGAGGAACGGGTCTTCCGGCAGCACTTTCTTGTCTAGGTAGGGGCCGACGAAGCTGCCCATGTCGTCGCGGCTGAAGCCGAAGCCCATCTGCGTGAGGTCGTTCGTGCCGAAAGAGAAGAACTCCGCCTCGCCGGCCATCTCGTTCGCGAGGAGCGCCGCCCTCGGAATTTCGATCATCGTACCGTAGAGATACTCGAAATTCTTGAGGCCGTACTTGGCCTTGACGTCGACGACGACCTTGTTGACGATGGCTTTCTGGTCTTTCAGCTCGTTCGGGTTACAGGTGACGGGGATCATGATCTCCGGCGTAACCTTGACGCCCTCTTTCTGGAGCTCGGCGGCGGCCTCAAGTATGGCGCGCACCTGCATTTCTGTGAGCTCGGGGTAGGTGATGCCGAGGCGGACGCCGCGGTGGCCGAGCATGGGGTTGACCTCCTGAAGCTCCTCGCCGCGCTTCTTCACATCTTCGATGCTGATGTTGAGCTTCCTCGCCAAGTCGTTCTGCTTGTCGGAGCTGTGCGGCACGAACTCGTGCAGGGGCGGGTCGAGAAGGCGGATAGTCACCGGGAAGCCGGCCATCGCCTGCATCGTCGCCTTGAGATCCCTCTTAACAAACGGGAAGAGCTTGTCTAGGGCCGCGCGGCGCTCCTGCACGGTCTTCGAGAGGATCATCTGGCGCAGGTAGCCTAGAGGCTCGTCGCTGCCCTCGCCGTAGAACATGTGCTCGGTGCGGAAGAGGCCGATGCCCTCGGCGCCGAAGCTGCGCGCGATTTTCGCGTCGGCGGGCGTGTCGGCGTTGGCGCGGACCTTCATCGCCTTGTACTTGTCGGCGAGTTTGAGGAAGCTCTGGAAGCGAGGGTTCTCCGTGGCGTCAATCATAGCGAGGCGCTTCTCGTAGACGCAACCCTTAGTGCCGTTGAGCGTCACGACATCGCCCTCCCTGAGGGTCTTGCCCTTAACGGTCAGCGTCTTGGTCGCGGCGTTGATGTGGAAGTCGGAGGCGCCGACGATGCAGCACTTGCCCCAGCCGCGGGCGACGAGAGCGGCGTGGCTCGTCATGCCGCCGCGGGCCGTCAGGATGCCGTCGGCAGCGCGCATGCCCTCAATGTCTTCCGGGTTCGTCTCTTCGCGGACGAGGATAACGTTTTTGGCCTTGCCGTTCTTGACCCAGTCCACAGCGTCATGGGCGGAGAAGACGATAGAGCCGAAAGCGCCGCCGGGGCCCGCAGGCAGGCCCTTGCCGAGCAGCGTAGCCTGCTTCTCCGCAACGGGGTCGATAACGGGGTGGAGGAGCTCGTCTAACTGCGCCGGCTTAACGCGCTGGAGCGCGGTCTCGACATCGATGAGCCTCTCTTCAAGCATGTCCATAGCCATGTTGAGCGCCGCGAGGCCCGTGCGCTTGCCGTCGCGGGTCTGGAGCATCCACAGCTTGCCCTCCTGAATCGTGAACTCGAGGTCCTGCATGTTCTTGTAGTGCTTCTCGAGTTTCTTTTGGATGTCGTCGAGCTTCTTGTAGGCCTCGGGCATCTTCTTCTCTAGGGAGACCAAATGAGCCGTATGCTCGCTCTTCGTGGCCTCGTTGATGGGCTCGGGCGTACGGATGCCGGCCACGACGTCTTCGCCCTGGGCGTTGACCAAGTACTCGCCGAAGAACTTCCTCTCGCCGTTGGCCGGGTTGCGCGTGAAAGCCACGCCGGTGGCGGAGCTGTTGCCCATATTGCCGAAGACCATCGCCTGAACGTTGGTCGCGGTGCCCCACTCGTGCGGGATGCCCTCGATGTTGCGGTAAGCTATAGCCCTCCTACCGTTCCAGCTCTTGAAGACCGCGCCGATGCCGCCCTTGAGCTGATCCATGGGATCGTCGGGGAAAGACTTGCCTAGCGACGCCTTGATGCGGGCCTTGAACTTCTCGCAGAGCTCCTTGAGGTCGGCGACGGTCATGTCGGTGTCCTGCTTGTAGCCCTTGCGGTGCTTGAGCTCGTCCATGATCTCTTCGAGCTGGAGGCGGATGCCCTTCTCCTTGGGCTCGATGCCCTCGGCCTTCTCCATCACCACGTCGGAGTACATCATCATGAGGCGGCGGTAGGAGTCGTAGACGAAGCGCTCGTTTTTGGTCTTCTCGACGAGGCCCGGGATTGTCTTGAGGCAGAGCCCGACGTTGAGCACCGTCTCCATCATGCCGGGCATCGACATGCGCGCGCCCGAGCGGCAGGAGACGAGGAGGGGGTTCTTGGCGTCGCCGAACTTCATCCCCATGGTCTTCTCGACGGCCTTGAGCGCTTTCTCGACCTGATCCATAAGCTCCGCGGGGAACTTCATCTTGTTGGCGAAGTAGTCGGTACAGCAATCCGTCGTGATCGTGAAGCCCGCCGGCACGGGGAGCCCCAGATTGCACATCTCGGCAAGGTTAGCGCCCTTGCCGCCCAACAGGTTCTTCATTGCAGCGGTCCCGTCGGCCTTGCCCGGGCCGAAGGCGTACACGTACTTTTTAGCCATCAAAATCCTCCGAAAGCTTGTGTTGAAAAGGTATATGGAAAACTGTCTATATCAATATTATTTCAGTATTTATTTAAAGCCGCGTTTATTTCAATATCTTTCAGCATTTATTTCAAAGCCGTTTAATATATGAAAATAAATTGATGGGCGGCGCAAGTCAAGTAAAAATTGAAAAATCGGTTTAACATTGCTTTTCCCCCCGCGATATTATACTTTTCTATATATATGAGACGAGACCAAATTATAATGCTATTGCAGCCCTACAAAAACGGGCTTATGCCCAAAAAGGGGCTGGCGGAGGCCGTTAGCCGGTTTGCCCGAGGGGTTTTAGGGCTTTGCGAAAAGTATCCGCGGCTGCGGTTTAACATCGCGCTGCCCGGGTACATGCTTGAGTGCGTCGACCCGCTTGCGCTCTCTTCGCTTCGGGACATGGTTAAGCGCGGGAGCGTAGAGTGGCTTTGCATGGGGTATACGGAGCCGTTTCTGAGCTTTTCGCCGCTTAGGCTCACGAGCGAGAACATAGCGCTGGGGGCCAAGGTCTTCTCGGAGCTGACGGGCGAGGCGCCGCTTGGGTTCGTCCCGCCGTTTTCCAACTGGGAGCCGTCGCACATCGACATGTTCGGCGCTTCGGGGCTAAAGTACGCGGCGGTGTCCAACGCCCTCTTGCCGGAGAGCGAGGCGCAGAGCAGCGGGTACTGGATAACCGAGCACACGGGGAGTTCCATGGCGCTCTTCCCGGCCCGGTCGTACAACAGCGCCAACGCGCCGGCGGATTTGGCCGGGTGGGCAAAAAAGAGCTTTCCCGACGACACGCCCGACAGCGCGCCGCGCATGCTCATCCTTAAATATATGTATTCGCTGGAATCATCAAACGCCGAGCTGGAGC
>JAIRUL010000014.1 GCA_031254445.1 Chitinispirillales bacterium | reverse complement strand
CACCCACCTTTTTAGTGCCCACAGTAAAATTGATTTTCGAACGCCGCGGGAGTCAAGTATCCAATGCTCCCGTGCATTCTTTTTCGGTTGTAATAAGATTCGACGTACTCAAAGCTCTTGCGCCACACGTCCACATCGTCCGAAAATCTGCAATGATACGCCATCTCGGTCTTGTAAATCCTGAAGAACGACTCCGCCACCGAGTAGTTCCCTTTGCGGGACATACTTTGCACAAAACCGTGCTGCCGTAGCGCTTCCCTGAATGCATCGCTGGCGTACTGGCATCCGCGGTCAGAGTGGTACTTCCCTGTTTTAGTGGACACTCATAAAACCCTAATATTTATACGAAAGGAGGTTTTATGGGTAGGCATCGTTACTATGCCCCGGAGTTCAAGCGGGAGTCGGTACGTCTTGTGCTTGAGGAAGGTCGCAGTATTCGCGATGTAGAGCGGTCCCTGGGCATTACGTTTGGGTTGTTGAAAGAGTGAGTGAAGGGCCGCAACGGCGCGGCGCTTGGCGGCGGTGCCTCGGCGCCGGCCGGCACCGAGGCAAAGCGGATCAAGGAGCTGGAGAGGTATGTTGGGATGTTGAGGGATTGCCGGGCGTGGGGGGCTTTCCCCGAAAAATAACAAAAATCTTGACTTTCATGTGTGCAGAATTTAATTTACGTTACTACTGCGGGCGGTATCGAATGCCGCCCGTTTGCTCAAAAATAACTTTTTTACGGAGGAAGTTTTTGCTATGAACGTGAAGCCGTTAGCCGACCGTGTGCTTGTCCGCCCCTTAGACGCCGAAGAGAAGACCGCAGGCGGGCTCTTCATCCCCGACAACGCCAAAGAGAAGCCCCAGAAGGGCGAGATAGTGGCCGTCGGCCCCGGCAAGGTGGCCGAAAGCGGCGCGAAAATCGAAATGACCGTCAAGGCCGGCGACAAGGTGCTGTACGGCAAGTACTCGGGCACGGAGGTGAGCGTGGACGGGGTGGAGTACCTTATGATGAGGGAGAGCGATGTGTTGGCGGTGGTTTGACAAAAAAATGTTCAACGCTCAATGTTCAATGGTGGAACGGCTTCGCCGATATTTTTATAGTTAGTTATCAGTGAATCATTGATGATTGGAACATTAAGCGTTGTTCATTGAACATTGTTCGCCATTGAGCGTTGAACATTGAACATTGTGCATTGATTTTTAGCAATTTAACTCGTATCAATACAAAAAAAATACTATTAAGGAGCTATTACCATGGCAGGAAAGCAATTAACATTCGACGTAACCGCCCGCGAGAAGCTGCTCAAGGGCGTTGACGCTTTGGCCGGCGCGGTCAAGGTTACCCTTGGGCCCCGCGGGCGCAACGTAGTTTTAGACAAGAGCTTCGGGTCGCCGCTCGTTACTAAAGACGGCGTGAGCGTGGCGAAGGAAATAGAGCTTGAGGACAAGTTTGAGAACATGGGCGCTCAGATGGTGAGGGAGGTCGCCTCCAAGACCTCCGACGTGGCCGGCGACGGCACCACCACGGCCACCGTGCTCGCGCAGGTCATCGCGCGCCTCGGCATAAAGAACGTGACCGCCGGAGCGGACGCTATGGCCGTCAAGCGCGGGATCGACAAGTCCGTCAAGGTCATCGTCGAGAGGCTGAAGAAGGACTCCAAGCCCATCTCCGGCAAGAAGGAGATCGCGCAGGTCGGGGCGATAAGCGCCAACAACGACACCGAGATCGGCGACCTGATCGCCGACGCGATGGACAAGGTCGGCAAGGACGGCGTCATCACCGTTGAGGAGGCCAAGGGCATCGACACGTTCCTAGACGTGGTCGAGGGGATGCAGTTCGACCGCGGGTACACGTCGGCCTACTTCGTGACGAATTCCGACACCATGGAGTGCGTCCTAGACGAACCTCTTATCCTTATATACGACAAGAAGATCGGCAGCATGAAGGACATGCTCCCGCTCCTTGAGAAGGTCGCCCAGATGGGCAAGGCGCTGCTCATTATCGCCGAGGACGTGGAGGGCGAGGCGCTGGCCACGCTTGTGCTGAACAAGCTGCGCGGGACGCTCAAGATCGCCGCGGTCAAGGCTCCGGGTTTCGGCGACAGGCGCAAGGCGATGCTTGAAGACATCGCGATCCTCACCGGCGGCACGCTCATCTCCGAGGAGACGGGCTTCAAGCTCGAGAACACGACTATAGACGCGCTCGGCAAGGCAAAGCGCGTCACGATAGACAAGGAGAACACAACTATAATCGAGGGCGCCGGCAAGTCCGCCGACATCAAGGCGCGCGTGGCCAACATCAAGAAGCAGATCGAGGACACGAAGTCCGACTATGACCGCGAGAAGCTGCAGGAGCGTTTGGCGAAGCTCGCCGGCGGCGTGGCGGTGATAAACATCGGCGCGGCGACGGAGTCCGAGATGAAAGAGAAGAAAGCTAGGGTTGAGGACGCGCTCCACGCGACGCGCGCTGCGGTGGAGGAGGGCATAGTCCCGGGCGGCGGCGTTGCCCTTATCCGCGCTGCGGGCGAGCTCGACACGCTTAAGCTCTCAGGCGACGAGAAGATCGGCACAGACATAATCCGCCGCGCCTGCGAAGAGCCTTTGCGCATGATCGTCACCAACGCCGGCCTCGAGGCCTCGGTCGTGGCCAACAACGTAAAAGAGGGCAAAGACGCCTACGGCTTCAACGCCTACTCGTGCAAGTACGAAGACTTGATAAAAGCCGGCGTCATCGACCCCACCAAGGTAACCCGCACGGCCTTAGAAAACGCCGCGTCCATAGCGGGCCTGGTGCTGACCACCGAGTGCCTAATCTGCGACCTGCCGGAAGACAAGTGCAGCCACCACGGCGGCGGCGGCGGAATGCCGGACATGGGCGGCATGGGCGGCATGGGGGGCATGGGCGGCATGGGGATGATGTAATGGCAGGTACCAAAACAAAAGAGACGGAATCAATAAAAATCGTATCGGATGAACCGGAGGATGCCAGCCCCGCTAGCGCGGCTGGCGAATCCCCGGAAAAGCCGGAAACCGAAGCGGCGCCATCGCCGCAAGATGCCGGCGGCGTAGAAGATGCCGAGGGATCCGGCGCCGATGTCGACGCCCTGAAGCTGGAGATCGAAGCCGGCAAGGATCGATACCTGCGTTTAATGGCGGAGTTCGACAACTACAAGCGCCGCGCGGGCAAGGAATACGAACGCCTCATCGAGAGCGCCAACGAGAAATTGATATTGGAGATGGTTGACGTGCGTGAAAACTTTGACCGCGCGCTGAAGTCGGGCGAGGCGGGCGGGGAGTTCGCGGCGTTTTACGATGGGATGAAGCTCATCTTCACGAAATTTGACGAGGTGTTGGCCCGGAGCGGATTGACGGTTTTCGCCGAGGCGGGCGAGCCGTTCGACCCGACGATCCACGACGCGCTGATGAAGGCCGCGCACGCGGAGGTTCCGGCGGATCGCATCGCCGAGGTCTTTGAGCGCGGGTACCGCCTAAAGGACAAGGTAGTGAAACATGCCCGGGTGATTGTCTCGAGCGGCGATCAACCGGCTTAGAAATGATTGGAAATATGGCAAAAGCTGATTATTACGAACTGTTAGGCATTCCCAAAGACGCCTCCGACGACGATATAAAAAAGGCGTACCGCAAGCTCGCTGTAAAATACCATCCCGACAAAAATCCGGACGACAAGGCCGCTGTGGAGAAGTTCCGCGAGGTGGCGGAGGCCTATGAGGTTTTGAAGGATCCGCAGAAGCGCGCGCAGTACGACCAGTTCGGCCACGCGGCATTCGAGGCTCCGCAGGGGGGCGGCTACAGCTATGGCGGCGGCGGGGCGGGTTTCGACCTCTCAGACGCCCTGCGCGCGTTCATGAACAATTTCGGCGGCGGGGATTCGATAATAGGCGACATCTTCGGCTTCGGCGGCAGCTCGCGCACGCGGCGCGGCGGCGGGCACGGGGGGACGCGGGGGAACGACCTGCAGATAAAGCTCGGGCTAACGCTTGAGGAGATACTCACCGGCGTTAAGAAGACGCTGAAAGTCCGGCGGTTAGACCGTTGCACGGAGTGCAGCGGCAGCGGCTCAAAGAGCGGCAGGCGCAACACCTGCGCCAAGTGCGGCGGCGTCGGGCGTGTGCGCCACGTGTCGAACTCATTTTTCGGCCAGATGGTCCAAGAGTCAGCTTGCCCCATCTGCCGCGGCGACGGCCAAGTCGTCTCCGACCCCTGCGCGGCGTGCGGCGGCAGCGGGCTGCGCCAGGCCGAGACAACGGTGTCGGTGGATATCCCCGCGGGCGTGGAGGAGGGCAATTACATCCGCGTGCCTGAAAAAGGCGACGCCGGCAGGGCGGGCGGGGCCTCGGGCGATCTTTTAGTCATCCTGCAGGAAAAGCCGCACGACCAGTTCGTCCGCCACGGCGCAGACCTCGCCTGCGAGCTAACGTTGACGTTTTCGGAGGCGGCGCTCGGGTGCTCGAAGATCATTCAAACGCTCGAGGACAAGGTCAATCTAAAAATCCCCGGCGGCACGCAATCGGAAAAGGTATTTAAATTAAAATCAAAGGGGTTGGCGGCGTACCGCAATAAGGGTAAAGGGGATTTGCTCGTGAGGGTGCGCGTGTATACGCCTGAAAAGCTGGGGCGCCAGGAAAAGGAGTTGTTTGAAAAGTTGGCTGAACTTGGGGGTTAGATTATAAATAGTTGATGGCATCACCGTCAAACAATAAGGACGCATTTATGGACAAATTCGTAACGCGCGATTTCGACCGCGAGCATTTCGACCCGGACGCTTTCATAGACCAGGCTTGCGAGAAGATACGTAAAGACTGCGCCGGGCGCAAGGCTTTCAACTTGGTTTCCGGCGGCGTAGATTCGACGGTTGTTTTTGCGCTACTCAACAGGGCTTTGGGGGCGGATAAGGTGCTGGGGCTGCATGTCGACACAGGGCTCATGCGCCAGAATGAATCCGAGGCTATCTTAGAGTACCTAAATGCCGACGGTTTTGCCAATTTGCTGATTGAGGACGCCGAGGCGGACTTTTTGGCCGCGCTCGACGGCGTCTACGACCCCGAGGAGAAGCGGCAGACTATCGGCAGCCTTTACTTGGGCATCAAGGACAAGGTTTCGCGGAGGCTCAAGCTAAGCAGCGGCGATTGGATACTCGCCCAGGGTACGATATACCCCGATGTTTTGGAGACGGCCGCAAAGGGCGAGGACGGCGGCAATAGGATAAAGACGCACCACAACCGCGTGGACGCGATATTGGAGTTAGTCAAGAAGGGGCTGATAGTGGAGCCGGTCGCGTCGCTTTACAAGGACGAGGTCCGTAAGGTCGGCGAGCGTTTGGGTTTGCCGCACGACGTGGTCTGGCGGCATCCGTTCCCGGGGCCCGGGCTCGGCGTACGGATTTTATGCAGCGACGGGAGCGCCATAGGCGATATTCCCGATGCCGACGCAGCCCGCCTTGCCGCCATCGCCGCGAAAGCCAACTACATGGCGGAGGTTTTGCCGTTGCGCTGCACGGGCAATAGGGAAGGGGAACGCACCTACACCCGCCCGGCGCTTATTCGCGGCGACTTCGATTGGGACAAGATAGAAATGCTCGCCTCCGACATCATCACTACGGTTCCGTCAATCGATAGGGTAGTATACGGCCTGCATGTGGACAAATCGTTGTCGTACAAGCTGATAAAGGCGCACGTTACCAAGGAGCGTCTAAAGAAGCTCCGCGCCGTAGACGCTATGGCGACAGACGCCATTAGGGCGAGCGGCGAATACGATACCGTTTGGCAGATGCCGGTGATACTGCTCCCTCTTGTCAATGAAGAAAACGGGGGCGAGTGCGCGGTTTTGCGTCCGGTTCATTCCAAGGACGCGTTAGACGCGCGCGTCGTGCGCCTCAAAACAAAGACGATAGAGGCCATCGTCCGGAAAAAATCGGCGATAACCGGCGTTGGCGATATATTTTTAGATGTGACACCCAAACCGCCCGCCACGATAGAGTGGGAGTAAGGAGGCGCCATGCCCTGCGCCAATGTTAAAGATTGCTCATGCCCCGACACGTCCTGCCCGCGGCACTCAAAGTGTTGCGCGTGCGCGGTAAAGCACAGAACGACTGACAGCCTGCCGTTTTGCTTCTTTCCGGACAACGGCGGGGATAAGAGCGTGGCCAATTATTACAAGAAGCTGTCGGGGCGGTTTGGCGCTTAAACATGTGTTCAAGGCAAGGTTTCCGTGGGTAAAGATATCGCCGGCGATGTGGCGGGAAAGGTGTTTGGTGATATGATGACAGACGCTTCGACGGCGGTGATCGTGATGTTCGCGCTTATCATAGCGGCGCTAATCGCCGTCCATATTGCGCTCTCCGTACTGAAAGGCAAGAAGAGGCGGCGGGGGCCAAGGCCCGGGCCGAAGCCGCGCCGGAGGAAAAGAAAGCGCTAGCGCTCACTCTCGCCGCCTCAGCCGTTGTTGATGTATTCTTGCAGTATCAGGCATGCGGCTATCCGGTCGGAGAGCGATTTATCCCTCCGCGCCTTTTTCTTTCGGTGCATCATCAGCTCCGCGGCCTTTTTTGAGGTGAAGCTTTCGTCTATGAACCGGACGGGCAGGGCTACCCGTTCCGTTACTATCGCGGCGAATTCCCGGACTTCTTTGCTTATGGCGGTTTCCTCGTCATCTCCGCCTAAGGGCAGGCCGAATACTAATACGGAAGGTTTTTCTTCTGCGATGATTCTGGTCAACTCGCCGATGTAATTGGGGGAGGCTTTCCTGTCTACGACGCCAAGCCCCCTCGCAAGAAGCCCTTCCGCGTCCGACACGGCGATGCCGATTCTGCGCCGCCCGTAATCAATCCCCATCAGCTTCATGGCGTTCCTTGGCAGTCAACGACATTATCGATGCGCTTCGTCTTTATTCTTCGTCCACTCCATGAGCACCGACAGCGTGGGCAGGTTCAGGTTTGCCGCTTTTGGCTGCTTGTTTGTTATGAAGCGGAATTTCCCCGCCGGTTGGTTTAGTATGGCGTAGACGCCCTCCACGCCGTAGGTTGGTTCGCCGTTATCGCCTTTGGCGGCGGCGTAGGTTATCCGCCCGTCGCCGAAGTAGATTAGGCCGAAAGGCCCCCTTGTTTCGACCATCAGGCAGCCGGTCTTGCTGCCTATCTCTATGAACTGCAGCACCTCGAGCAGATTCCCGCCGGCGATCTCGCCCTCTAAGGCGCAGCGCTGCAAACCCTGCGTGTTTTTGGACGAATGCTCAACCTCGGCCTGGTGGACTATGAGCGGCGTGACCACTTGGAAGATGTCGCGGTCGGAGACGGTTATGCCCAAGAGGTTGACGTGCGCGAGCGCCTTGCTCGGTGGCACGGTTGCCGGGTCGGGCACGTTGTAGAATAGGAAGTGCGGGGCTGCCGATAGCGCCATACGGGCGAAGAGGTTGTCTATTTTGGCTAAGATCGCCGTCTCGAAGTTCCAGTCTACGAGGATGAGGTCGGGCATGCTGCCCTCGATGATGTTGCGGGCGGTGACGGAGTCCTTGACCACGTTCACGCTGAACCCGATCTCGGAGAAGCAGCGTTCCAAGGTCGTCGTGGAGTTTGTGAGCATGTACTGTACATGTTTGCTCTCTTTCGCAAGCAAGAGGACGTTCTTCTGCACGTATATTTTGCGCTTGCGGTCGGCTTGTATATGGCGGTACGTCACGATGCCGGAGACGACTAAGACAACTATGCCCAAGGCGAGCAGCGCTATGAAGAGCGTCTTCGCTTGTTCTACGACGATGTCGGCCTTGGCGGGCTGCGCGTCTAATATCTCCACGCTTGTGCGCCTGACCCAGCCCGTGGTGTCTTTGTAGACGACGTTGCACCACGACGGCCCTTCGTAAACCAAAACAAACCAATCGCCCTTGTTCGCCTTGTATAGGAATGGCGCGTAGGGGTCTAGGTATTCGAGAATCATGGTGTTGTCTTTTATGACCTGCACGTATTTGACTTGATCGGCCTCCTCCTCTTCGTCGTCAAGGGGGGCGGAGGGGGGGAGCATCGAGGCGTCTTGTTTCGTGAAGATATCGCCGGCTTTAGGCCGCGCGGATTTAGCATGTTTGTTGTATATCCAGCCTTGCGCGCCCTTAAATTCTATTTTGTACCACGAGCCATGCTCGTCGAGGAGCGGCACAACGGCGCCTTTAACGGCGACCGAGACGACAGGCGCGGAGTCTATCGGCTCGGCGCGCATCCGCACGTCGTCGATTATCTCCAGCTGCTCCGCCGCCGCGCCCCACGCGCAGATGAGCGCCGCCGCAAAACACACCGCCGCCTTAGCGCTCTTCTTCATTCTCCCTCCGGAGCGGTTAATCGTCGTCATCGTCAAGGTCAACGTCGTCGTCCCCCCCCCTGCCGGCGCCAGCAGCGTAGGGGCGCTGCTGCTTCTTTACGTAAAGCACCACGCCGGCCGCGCAGCACGCGAGCAGGGCGATGTAGAGCAGAAGCGTTATGAACTGCGCGCCCTTCTTGTTCACGACCCTGCCGGCCTTGGCCTCCAAATAGCCCTCCTTGCCGTCCACTTTCACCTTGTACCAGCCCCCGCTCTCGCCCTTTACGAGAAGCTCAAGATACTCGCCCTTCTTGGTTTGCCGTATGATGTCGGACTTGGGGTCGAGCTTCGTGTAAACGTTTTGGAACGCTTTCTTCACCTCCACGTACTGGATCGCATCTTCATTGTCGGCGAATACGGAAAATAGTACTCCGGCCATAATGACCGCAAGGCCAAGGAAGCGGGCAAGTCTCATGAAACGGCTCCTCTCTTAATGTTTTTATAATACGATACGGTTTTCTTCGATACGCGACGGGAAAGGCCGCCGCCGCCCCCGCACACCCGCCGTGCGCCCGCAAGGCCGTCAGGCGACAGCCTCGGCAACCGCCGACAGCGCCCGCGCCCCAGCCCCCCCGTCGGCGAAGCGCAAGCCGATTTTAAGATACCACACCTCGCGGAGAAGATCCGAAAAATCGGGCGACAAGAGCCGCACCGAATCCTTTTCGGTCGTCACCACACCATAGGAATATATATTATGGATGCGCGCAATGTC
>JAIRUL010000067.1 GCA_031254445.1 Chitinispirillales bacterium | reverse complement strand
GTTGACTTTGTGTGGCGGCTTTAGCCGCCACACGTTATGAAGCCGTAGGCTTCGTCTGAAAAAAGAATTTAAAAGAATTTGACTTTTATAGGCTTCGTCTGAAAAAAGAATTTAAAAGATTTTGGTTTGATTTTTTGGATAAACAACCATATCAACCCATCCGGCATAATATATATTCCTAATTATGGTATTCATACTAAACCCTGACGTAAAGCAAGAGAAAATAGACGAATTTATCTGCGGGTGGGAGGCCAAGGGGTTTTCCACTATCCTGAGCGTGGGGACGGAGCATACGGCCGTCTGCCTCATCGGGAATACAGCGCAGGTCGATTTGGAGCATATTGTCCACACGACCGATATCGTTGCGTACGGCAAGCGGATCACCGAGCAGTACAAGGCGGTAAATAGGACGGTGCGGGAGAGCACGGTGGTCGAGGCCGGCGGGGCGGTCTTCGGCGGCGGGCGTTTCACGGTGATCGCGGGGCCTTGCAGCGTCGAGGGGCGGGAGCAGATTTTGGAGGTCGCGCGCGGCGTGAAGGGGAGCGGGGCAAGCGCGCTGCGGGGCGGGGCGTTCAAGCCGCGCACGGCGCCGTATGCGTTTCAGGGCATGCAGGCAGAGGGGCTTTCTATGCTCCGTCTCGCGAGGGCCGAGACTGGGTTGCCTATAGTCTCGGAGATAATGAACCAGACGCAGATAGAGCTCTTTGAAGATGTGGACATCGTTCAGGTAGGCGCGCGGAACATGCAGAATTTCGACCTGCTCAAGGCGGTCGGGGCGCTCAAGAAGCCGGTGCTGCTTAAGCGGGGGCTTGCCAGTACAATAGAAGAATTGCTGATGAGCGCGGAGTACATAGTATCCGCCGGAAACGGCCAGGTTATCCTCTGCGAGCGCGGCATCCGTACTTTCGAGACCATGACCCGCAACACGCTGGATCTCTCGGCGGTAGTGCTCTTGAAGCAGAAATCGCACCTCCCCGTAATAGCCGACCCCAGCCATGCGGCGGGCATAAGGAGTTTAGTGGCGCCGTTAGCAAAGGCCATCCTAGCCATAGGCGCAGACGGTTTGATGGTAGAAGTGCACAATGACCCGGCGAAGGCGTTGTGCGATGGCGCACAGTCGTTAGATCTACAGCAGTTCGCGGGGCTGATGGTGGATTTGCGGGCGAGGGCGGGGATTGAGGGGAAGTTGATGTGTTGATTTTGACGTTGATTTTGACGTTGACTTTGATTTTGACGTTGACTTTGTGTGGCGGCTCTGCGCCACACGTTATGAAGCCGTAGGCTTCGTCTGAAAAAGATTTAAAAGATTTTGAAGGAGCATTCCCAATATGCATACGATAAGACCAAGCCTAACAGAAGCTACCGCAATCCGCAACTCCGGCCCCGGCCGCTATGACGTCATCCCTATCTCTATTGAGTTGATGTCCGACGAGTCCACGCCCATAACGTTGCTCAAGAAACTAAAAAAGGCCAGCACGCACTGCTTTATACTCGAGAGTTCTGAGGACAAGGAGCGTTGGGGCCGGTACACCTTTCTAGGCTTCGACCCTAAGACCGAAATCACGTGCATAAACGGGAAAGTAACCGTTAAATCCGGTGGCGAAGTGTCCACCCAAAACGCTGGCGCTGACGCCGACCCAAACGTGTGCATCCGCCGGATTTTAGACCGCCACAAAAGCCCAAAGCTAGACTGCCTACCCCCGTTTACCGGCGGGCTTGTTGGGTACTTCGCCTACGACTACGCAAAATATTCCGAAAAAGCGCTTAAGCTCGACGCGGAGGACAAGGAGCTGTTTAACGACGTCGACCTAATGCTCTTTGACAAAGTTATCGCGTTTGACAATTTCCGCCAAAAAATCATCTTAATCGCCAATATGCGTGTTTCTGAAGATAATTTTGAGGGCGAGTACAATAATGCTGTTTCCGCGCTCAACGCTATGAGGGAGCTTATCCGAAGCGGGGAGCCTGCCGACCCTGCGCCGCCGCGCTTTAAGTCGGATTTCCGCGAGCAGTTTACGGAGGGGGAGTTCTGCTCCATGGTTTTGCGCGCCAAGGAGCATATACGCGAGGGGGATATTTTTCAGGTTGTCCTCTCGAACTGCTTCGAGGCGGATTTTGATGGCGGGCTGCTTGACGCGTACCGCGTGCTTAGGACGATCAACCCGTCGCCGTATATGTTCTACCTTAGCGGCGCAGATGTTGAGATCGCCGGCGCGTCGCCGGAGACGCTGGTTAAGCTGCAAGACGGAAAGCTATTCACCTTCCCGCTTGCCGGAACGCGCCCGCGCGGCGGGTGCTATGATGAGGACGCTGCCCTTGAGCGCGAGCTTCTCGCGGACGAAAAGGAGCTTGCCGAGCATAACATGCTCGTCGACTTGGGGCGCAACGATTTGGGGAGGATTTCGCAATTCGGCACGGTGAGCGTCGAGAAGTACATGGAGATACTGCGCTTCTCGCACGTCATGCACATCGGATCGACCGTGAGCGGGATTATACGCAGCGAGTTTACGGGGCTCGACGCGATTAACGCCGTGCTGCCAGCGGGGACGCTCTCCGGCGCGCCGAAGATACGCGCTATGCAGATAATAAGCGAGCTCGAGCGGCGCAAGCGCGGGATCTACGGCGGCGCGATAGGGTATTTGGATTTCACGGGCAACATGGACACGTGCATCGCCATCCGCATAGCCTACAAGAAGAACGGCAAAGTATTTGTCCGTTCGGGGGCGGGGGTGGTCGCCGATTCTGTGCCGGAGTCGGAGTACAGGGAGTGCGTAAACAAGGCTAGGGCAGTCATCACCGCGCTTAGGGAGTCGGAAGGGGGGGTTGAATAATGGTGCTTTTAATTGACAACTACGATAGTTTTTCGTATAATCTGTATCAGCTTATCGGGTCGATGTACGCCGACATCCGCGTTGTGCGCAACGATGAGGTCGATCCGGCGGGGATACGGGGGCTCAACCCTAAGTATGTCGTCATCTCCCCTGGCCCAGGGAAGCCGTCGGAGGCGGGGGTGTGCATAGCCGCGATCCGCGAGCTGCACAAGGAGTTCCCGATTTTGGGCATCTGCCTCGGCCACCAGGCTATTTTCGAGGCGTTCGGCGGCACGGTCTCCTACGCGCCCAAGCTCATGCACGGCAAGGCGTCCGATGTCGAGATAGACATCCAAAACCCCCTCTTCGCCGGTATGCCGGGGGTCATCAAAGCCGCGCGCTATCACTCGTTAGCCGCTTTGGAGCCGACCCTGCCGCCGGAGCTCGCGATAACCGCCCGCACGGCCGGCGAGGGCGCTATTATGGCCGTCGCGCACAAAAACTACCCTACGTATGGATTGCAATTTCACCCGGAATCGATACTTACGCCTAATGGGCGCATGATGGTCGAGAATTTTTTGCGGAATTGAAGAGCCGTTAAAATCTTTAAAA
The DNA here is from genome assembly GCA_031254445.1 of Chitinispirillales bacterium. Taxonomy (GTDB): domain Bacteria; phylum Fibrobacterota; class Chitinivibrionia; order Chitinivibrionales; family Chitinispirillaceae; genus GUT77. Next base: position 7,495 of record JAIRUL010000067.1, on the reverse strand, counting down.
TCAAAGTCTATTATGGGGAAATGGGGCGTGCTGCAACTCCCGCGCCGTGGATTGCATGGCAGGGGCGCTGGAGCCTTTTGCGCTGGTGCCGTATAGGCGGGGTCAGCCCCGCCTATGCTTAGCAGCAACCCTTGGCGGGGTGCGGGACGCTATAGCAATAAAAGATTTTTACGTTGCGGGCGGGAAAAAATATTTCTTGCGTTGGCTCCGTCCATTTATTATATTAAATAAATAATCGGAGTGTAGCCCAGTCCGGTAGGGCACCTGAATGGGGTTCAGGTGGTCGGGGGTTCAAATCCCTCCACTCCGATTTTTGTGTTTAATGGGCAAGAGGGCGGGCGCGCGGGGTTCGCGCTGCGAGTATTTTTATAATGGCGCGGCGGGCGATATTGGCGCTTTTTTGTTAATTTCCGCATTGCTATTGATTGATGTTTATTGTTATTTGATTTTCTTTCGCCTCCGCGTTTATCGCTATATCGCACGTTTTATCCGGGTTGACGAATCCTTGGGCGTTGATTTGTTTGTATCCGTCGCCTATAAAATCGGCGTTGACATTGTTTCCCCGGCGCTCCCCGCGGTTTCCGGCCTCCCGCAGGATCACTATCCTCGGATTAAATCCGGTATTGAAGGCGAATTCGTGCGCCTCGTCCTCCAGATTTTCGTCAACGAGAATCAACGCCGCGCCTTTGACTTTTTTTCTTGCGAGCAGCGGCTCGACCTCTCTGACCCGCAGGTTCCTTACCTCGTTCCTCCGGCCTTGCGCGGTTATCCAGGCCGTATTGTCCTTATGGATGACGACGTTGACGGTTGAATTCTCCGCCTTGATTTCTACCTTTTCAGCCTTGGCGTTTATCGACGCGTACGCCGTGCTTGCGGCGATTGCAAACGCCGCTGCCGCGCCCGCCCTGAGCGCGTAGGCGCCGCGCAGGTTTGCCCTTATCGCGCATTGGCCCGCCATAAAAACCGCCATTATCAGCAGTGAAAGCGCCGGTGTATGCGGGATGGCGATTTCGCTTATCGATATTCCCTCGCAGTACCCGCCGAGCGTTATCATCCACCCCAGGACCTTCTCGGCGCACCATATCAGCGCGTTTGCGGCGAAGCCGACGGGCGACAGTATGACCGCCGCGAAGAAGAGCCACATCGCCGCGGACATCATGGGGATGGCTATCAGGTTGAAGGGTATGCCGTACACGGAGAGCGCGCCGAAGTGGTAGAGGAGCGGCGGCGCGGTGGCGGCGAACGTGGCTATGGAGAGCCAGAGGGGGGAGAGGAGCTTGCCCATGAGGAACTCCGCCGGCTTGCTGCGGAGTCTTGAGTTGACGGCGTAGGTTATGCCGTTTAGCGCCGGCTGCAGCATGACGATCCCCGCCGTGGCGGCGAAAGATAGCTGGAAGCCGGGGGCGAAGAGGCTGTGCGGCGATAAGCACAGCCATAAAAACCCCGCGATGCCCAAAGAGTGGACGGCATGGTTCTTGCGCTGGAGCATCATAGAGGCGCAGAAAAATGTGACCATCACCGTGGCGCGGAAGAGCGGGGGGATGAAGCCGATGAAGAAGAGGTAGCCCCATAGGACGCCGAGCGATACGAGCGTCTTCGCGCGCGCCGGAATGGGGAAGAGGTTAAAGAAAGCGAAGACCGCGGAATAGAGCAGCGCGGCGTGGAACCCGGAAATCGTGAGCAGGTGGACGACGCCGGATTTTCGGAAAAGCGCGTACATCGATTCGGGGATGTGCTCCCGCTCGCCTAGGAACGCGGCGTGGAAGATGCCGCGGGCTTCTTGGGTTGAGGCTTTATTGATGACGCCGTGGACGCTTGTTCTTATCGTGTAGGAGACGGCGGCGGTAGATAAATGCCCCGCCGCCGCCCCGTCATCCAATATCCTGCTGACGGCGAAGCTCCCGCGTATATTGTTCGCGGCGAAGTGCGCCCGTTGGTCGAACCCGAACGGTCCGGCGGCGCGGCGCGGGGCAGCGTACCTGCCCTGAATAGTTATTGCCCCGTATGGCGGCATGGGCTTACGCGACGTAATCTGGAGGGTCTTGCCCGCCAGCTCGCGCTCGGCCTCTCCGTCGTCAGCCCCGAGCACCGTCCCGCGGAACTTGTTGCCGGAACGCGTTGACGCCACCGGGCTTGCTATTCGCACCCTGAGGGTTTGTATACGGTTGCCGTCGCATATCGCCTCCATCCTCCCGTAAAACCCCCTGATCCCAAGCTCGCTCCACGTAAAGAGCGCGGCTCCGCAGGCCGACAGGAGCAGGAGCCTTAGGCCCGCCCGTTTGCACAAAATCCCAAGGGCTGCGAAAATAATGGCTGTAAATAACAATAAGTTGATGTAAAATGCTGTATTACATACATACTCAGGCCTCGCCGATAGGCAAATCTTTGCCGCGCTGATGCCGGCGGAGAGGCCGCAAAATGCGGCGGCGCCGGGCAGGCGCGCCCAATACATTAGGCCAGGGAATGTTTTTCCGGCGTTCATCGGCCTTGCTCTTTTCTTGCACGGGGGGTAAGCGGTCTTGGTAACGCGAGAGGGGGTAATTCCGAAACCATAAAAAAGCAATATAATATTTTTGCGCGATTAAAATTGTATTTTTTGTTGAAATGATGTATATTATAATGTGCCGCCTATAATTACCCTATAAAGGGGGAAGCGTTTTGCCGGATAGCCGTGCTTATAGGATTTTGCTTGTCGACGACGACCAGTTGATCCGCGAGATGATATCGCGTTTCCTCTCGATGGACGAGAGGTACGAGGTGCTCACCGCAGACTCCGGCAGCAGCGCGCTCGATATTTTGGAAAGCAACAAGGTCGATTTGATCTTGTCCGACATACATATGCCCGGTATTCGCGGGTTCGACTTGCTAAAAATCGTCAAACAGCGCTTCCCCGACATCAAACGCGTGCTCATCACCGCCTACAACGTCGAGGACTACTTAGACCTCGCGCTCAACTACGACATCGGCAACATCTTCGTGAAGTCGGTGCCGTTCAACTTTTCCGAGTTAGACATAATCCTCAACAACCTGCTCGAAAATAATATCTTCGGCGTAGAGAGGCACTTCGCTAAGGACGCCGACATCAGGCGCTTCCTGATACGTAAGCCGGACAGCCTCGCCGACGAGGCCCAGAAAATCGTCTCCATCGTGGACGACCCGGAGAGAGGCAAGAAACTCGAGCTTGTAGTCGTGGAGCTGCTGACAAACGCCATGTTCTACGGCGTCCGCCAAGAAAACCCCGACAACCGGCAGCATTGGGACTTCGACTTCGAGCTGCCCGAAGACCAAGCCGTAGAAGCCGCAGTCGCCATCGACTCCGAAAAGTACGCCGTCTCGGTCAAGGATATGGGAGGCCGCCTCAAGAAACAGGACGTCCTCTACTGGCTGCACCGCCAGATCGCGCGCGACGACAACGGATACCCGCTAGGCCTCTTCGACACCCACGGCCGCGGCCTCTTCATAGCGCGCAGGTACATAGACCGGCTGCTCGTCAATATCGACCACGATAGGCAGACGGAGCTGATTATCATCAATTACAGAAATCAGGATTATTCGGGATCTAAGCCTATCTATATCAATGAAATATGATTTTCAATCATGCATAATATATCCTCCGGCAACTCCGCCCTTATCTCTAGTATGCTGTTTGTGTGCGGATGGGTGAATGACAGCGATTCGCAGTGTAAGGCTTGGCGCTGTATTGTGTCGATACCATTAATGCCGCCATCCTCCCCGCCGCCATAGACCTTATCCCCAACAACCGGCAACCCAATCGACGCTAGATGCACCCGTATTTGATGTGTGCGCCCGGTGATTGGCCTGACGGCCAATAGGGAAAGCCCGTTATCAAAGCGCTCAACGCCCTCCACCACTGTGCAAGCCGGTTTTCCGCCCGCATCCGCCCTAAACTTGCACGGACCGCCGGGGTTGCCGTCAACCGCTATCGGCGCGTCTATCGTGAACGGCGTCGCGAGGTTAGGCCGCCCGCGCACGACGGCCTTGTATCTCTTTGTGACCTGATTTTCGCTAAACAATTTTCCGAAGACAGCCCCCTGCTCCGAGTCTTTCGCGACGAGCACCGCCCCCGACGTCCCCCTGTCCAACCGATGTACGGGGCGGCAGCCCGGGTAGGGCGGTTCGCTCGCGTGCCGCAGCTGGTAGACGAGGTTGTTGCGGAACGATTTTCCGGCGCGGTGCACCAAAAGGTTTCCGGGTTTGTTGACGCAGAGCATCCACTCGTCCTCGTATATTATCTTGTACGAGAGGTCCGCGGCGGGTTCTTCAAACTCTTTCGGTTCATACGAGACGGTGTCTTTGGCGGCCACGGAGCCCGTTTCGCCGCACCGCGCGCCGTTTATGGAGATTCGGCCCTCGCGGACGATTTCCGCCCACTGCGTTTCGTTGTAATAGGTAAACCTGCCGGCTAAGTAGCGCGTGACGGCGATGGGGGCGCGGACGTTTGCGGGGACGGCGGAGGAGAATATCATACATAAAAGAGATACGGCGGAGCGTGTTTCCAAGCCCCGCCGCAGTGTTAAGCAATACGGCGGGGCGCCCCTATTTCTTCGCGATTTTCTTCTTCGCGGGGGCGGCTTTTTTGGCCGCGGGCTTCTTAACCGGCGCTTCGCCGAGGATTGAATCCTTGGCCGTCTTTGAGACCTTGAACTTCACGACCTTTTTCGCCGGTATCTTGATAGTCTCGCCGGTAGCGGGGTTTCTGCCGGTTCTAGCCTTGCGCTGTACAAGGACTAGCTTCCCTAACCCAGGAAAGACGAAACCGTTTTTGGCTTCCTTGTAGGCCAGCTGAGAAAGATTGTCAAGAAACGATTTAACCTGCTTCTTGGGAAGCTCCTCAAGCTCCGAGAGCTTTTGGATCACCTGCGTTTGAGTCAGACTTTTCCCTGCCATGTAGGCTCCTTTTTGGTACGATTGTTTAAGGTGTTAGCACTGCTCTATAAAAAGAATATAATATATTTTTTATCAAAAATAGCAATTTTATTTAATTTTTTTTAATTTTTAACATTGCGCCTACTTCCCCGCCGCCTCTTTCGCGCGCTTAGCGTCGAACCGCTCGCTTGCGGCGTCGAGCGTTCTATACGCCGACTCTATCAAGTCGAACGACTTGTGCACCCACGCGCTGCCCCAGAAGAAGTTGCAGCTCGTCTCCGCGTTCAGCAGCGCGTCGTAGGCGTCGAATATCATCTGCCGCGTCCCGTCGGGGTCGTTTACCGCTTGTACCCGCGAGTACTCGTCGAACTTCTTCTTCGTGGCGTGGTAGTACAAACTCGCATTGCGCAACTCGTCGAAACCTTTCCTCTGCAGGAGCCCGCCCGTCCACTGCGCGAAGTCGCCGCCCCAGTGGTCTCCGGTGTTCCATGCGCCGCGGTGTATCTCGACCTCCTCCTCCGCAGGGTGCTTGTCTAAATATTCTTTGATGTGCGTTGGTATAAAGCCGAGGGTTCCGGCCCTGTACCTATTCAGTATCTCGTGATAGAAGCATCCCCAGAAGCTGGCTTTGATGTCGGTGCTCCTGAACCACCCGCCGTTTTCGCCGTCCGTCCACGTCGTGACGAGCGCGGGGAAGTCGCACCACTTAGTCCTCTCGTAAATCTCGTGCTGGAACCACCCGGGGTCGAGCCCCGACTCCTGCGCGTCGGAGAGCTCGCGGTCGCGCGGGATCACGACAATCTCTTCGCCGCCGTAGCGCGCGATGTAGGGCTTGTAGCGCCGCTCCTCCCAGCGCATCTCGCGCTTGGGCTTGATGTACCAGCAGTCGACAAGCACGTACTTGTAGCCGTGCCGCTTGAGCATCGGGATCATCTCCATGCAGAAACCCATCTCCGGCGGCCAAAACCCGTGGAAAACCTCGCGCCCCAGCATGTGCCGCCCAAGCCCCTGCCACCACTCCGTCTGCGCGTCCCAGTCCGCTTCGGGGATGAGCGGGTAAACGGGATGGTACAGCCCGCTGCCGACAAACTCCACGGGCGAACGCCGAAACCGCTCCATGAAATCGGCGATGGGCGCGACATCCTGAAACGTCTCGCGGATGCCAGGATCCTCAAGCTGCTTTAGGAGCGTGCCGGAAACGCTTAGATGCAGCCGCGCGATGTCCTCGTAGCCCTCGAGCATCCGCGTGATGCGGTCGTAGCACCAGAGTATCTGCTTGGCCTCCCACTTCTCGGTCGAATTGTGCAGCGCCAAAAGATTACCTAGAGGCTGGTGGAGATGCAGCCCTATCGCGTGGTAAATCTGCCCCATGAGCGTTCCTTCCGGTATGTGTTTTTGTATGTTTTCACGCCTAGTAGAGAATATACATTATGCCGCGCCGGATGTGTCGATGTGTTCAGTTGGGGCGTGATTTTTGTTTGCCGGAAGCGTAGCCTGACGCTTTTTTATATTTGATAGGGGTTTACCCGGCGGAGCCGCCGGCGTTACATAAAAGTATACACAATCCCGACCCCCCACTCGCGCTCATTAAAATAGTAGCTGCTGTGCGGCCGGTTAAAATACAGGACGCCCAGCCCGAACCCGCGCTTGCCCCTCCTTGCTATGACGCCCGCCTCCGCCTCAACGCCGAAATGGTTTCCACCTTGATAAACGTCCTCAACGTGCAGCAGCGCGTACGGAATCAACGCGCCATAGAAAGCGTGCGGCGATGTTAGCAATACAGCCGCGTCCCCGCGGTACTTCAGCTCCTTTTGCGCGCAGACGTGGTAGTACCACCCGGCTCCGGCCCCTATCTCTAAAACCTCCCCAAACGGCTTGTAGTAGCCCTCCCCGCGTACCATCTCGCTTGAAACGGCGCGGACGTCCGGCTTGAGGATATCGCCGGGGTAGCCGTCGGCCAAGTGCGCGGATAAATGGTAGACCGGGTAGAAGCGCCACGACAGCTCTTTGCTTACGGTTCCCGAAAAGTACAGCGCGAGGACGGCGTAGAAGTTATCGACCGGAAACCTCATATCGCTTGTAGGCCGCATGTTGAGTTGCGCCGCCGCGTTGATTCCGAAAATTATATTTTGCCGCCCGTCGCCCTCCCGCGCGCCGTCAACATCAACTCCGTTTCCGCTGTTGCCGCCGTCGCCAAAGCGATAGCCGACGATAGGGAAGTCCACGCCGAAGCGGCCGCTCAGGTGGAACGTATCGTTCTCCACGCGGTATTCAAGCATATTGCTGTACTGCATCGTCTCGATGCTTAGCGCGTTCTTTGGTTCAGGGAGCAACAAGAATTCGGCGGCATAAATAGGGGAGGGTGCGGCGATAGTATTAAATAAAGCAAGGGCGAACACGGCCGTCAACAAATCATTCAGGTTATGCTTACCATTCACTTAATTATACCGTTTGCCTTTCGACTTATTAAAATTAAAAGCTTTTGTTCTTTTGACTTTGTGTGGCGGCTTTAGCCGCCACACGTTATGAAGCCGTAGGCTTCGTCTGAAAAAGATTTAAAAGAATTTGACTTTTTAACGTCAACGTCAACGTCAACGTCAACGTCAAC